>JAESUI010000337.1 GCA_016763135.1 Flavobacteriales bacterium | reverse complement strand
CTATCCATTTGCCGTTTTCTAATTTTGAGTAATAAATATCTTCAAAATAATCATGGATATCTAAATCAATATTTCCGCCAACATTTTTTGGCCTTCTAGAAGTAAAGAATATTTCAGATTCATCAGCCGTAATTACAGGGACATATTCTTGGTTTTCTGTGTTAATAGCATTACTTAAATGTTCTATTTTAACATTAATAGGTGTTTGAATTAATTTTTTAGCAGTTGTGCATGCTGCAATTTTTTTGTCAATTTTTTGTAAAACACGGTTATCAATTTTGTTTTTATTGGTTTTAGCTAAACGATAATATTTTATAGCATCATCAAATTTATTATCAAAATGGTGAGCGTTAGCCATCTTATATATATAGTAACCGTCAAGTTGCTTGTTTAGAGAATATGCTTTTTTAAAGTAATCTATTCCTTTAGATTTCTCTGCAGAGTTCAAATAACAATCGCCTATTTTAGCATTAAGTTCAGCATTGTTTGGATTGAATTCGTTTGCAGCTAAAAATTCAGTTAGCGCTTTTTCGTATGAAGAAATGAAATATTTACTGTTCCCTTCCTGTAGATGTTTTGAAGCAGTTTTAAAACCTGAAGGGTTGTTCTTGAAGTTAGATTTTGAAAACTCGACATTCTTTTGACCATATGAGTTTAGAATGGTAAAGCACAAAATTAATATTAGACAGATTGATTTTTTACAATTTTTCATATAGTACATGCTTTACAAATAATATTTTGAGAAAGTTAAGTCAATAAATTTCATGTAGTTTTTTATTAGCAATAAAAAACAACTAATTTTTTCACTTCTAAACATTGTTGTTTTTATCTAAACCTAGCAGATGATTTAGTTCCTCTACCATAAGAAAAGGGATTAGGATTAATAATTCGGATAAAAATTTCTGGACCTCCATTTCCACCAGTAGCAGAAGTTAGGTCAGATACATTCATATCATAAGCAAAACCAATTGCAAAACTAGAAATTTCAAATTCTACAGAAGGAGCAAAAGCATCACCAAAACGATAATAACCACCAACAGAAATAGCCATTTCTTTAAAAATTCCTGTGTATTTTGACTCTTCTCTGAGCATGTATCTAAACATCATGCCGCCAGTAAATTGTCTAGCAGGGCCTTGTAAGTATGCAATAAATTTTGGCCTTAAAGCTAGCTTTGTATTTGCTAGGCCTATATGTGTTTCTGTGTGAAATGAAAACTTAGAGTATAGTTTGTCCAAATCACCAAACTCAACATCTCTGCTTGGTCGTGTAACATGGTAAAATGCTGCTCCAACTTTCATAGCAAATTCATCATGAGAGCTTAATGTTTTTGTGCCAGTTCCATAAGCCCAAAGTGCACCAGCAGAAAAATCAACATAGTTGTTACTTTCAAATTTTATTGTTTCGTTTGAACCAGCTGAAGCATCAAAGTATTGTCCATTAAATTGAGAATCCCATTCTAAATTACTTGGATTAAGACTGTTTTGAGCCCATGACCCTAAAAGCCCTACAGAGGCAGAATTTTTTTCATTTAGATAAACAATACTAGATAGGGCTAAAGATATTTTAGTGGTGCCAAAATCTGTAGTACCTGCTACATCTTTATAAAAATTAAGACCCGCTCCTAAATAACCATTTTTCCATTTATTCTTAAATAAGCCACCGTCTATCATTACCGAGTATGTCTTATATGGATTACCAATACTTGCCCATTGATTTCTATAATTAATTACACCTCTAAAATCACCATTAAAAACTCCGGTAGTTGCAGGGTTGGTTGTTATAGGCATTGCATCATACATTGTAAAATGAATATCTTGAGCAGTTGCACTAATAGTTCCAACAAAAAATAGATATGTTATAATTTTTTTCATAATTTTTTATTTTATCTAGTTTGGATTATCGGATTAAAGTTATATCGCCTTTTTGTGAGACTTCAGTACCATCAGTAAATGTAGCTTCAAGGTAGTACACAAATACAGCGTTATTCATTTTTTTACCTCTAAAATTTCCATCCCAACCAATATCTAAGTCTTGAGTCTCAAAAACCTTCTCTCCCCACCTATCATAAACAAAGAACTTAAACTGAGCAACACCTACACCTCTAACATAAAGAATATCATTGTTTCCGTCTCCATTAGGAGAGAAAATATTTGGCACCCATATTACATAGTCAAAATCAACAATTACTGTTACTTCGTCACTTGCTGTACATCCATTTGAATCAACAACAATAACAGTGTATGTAATTGTTTCATCTGGTGTTGAAATAGGATCGACACAAGTAACACAGCTCAGCCAAGTTGGAGGTGACCAAGTATAAGTTCCATTTGATCCTGTTGCATTTAATGCTGTACTACCTCCAAGTTCAATAGTTACATTAGAACCAGCATTTATAGTGGGATTAGCATTAACCACAATTGTAGATGTAACTGTATCAGAACCATTTCCATTGGTAACAATTTGTTCTATAGTGTATGTTCCTGCAGCATTAAAGCAAATGTTAACTGGATTTTGATCTGTTGATGAGCTTGGCGTACCGCCATTAAAGGTCCAGAACCAAGATGTTGCTCCAGAACTTTGGTCTGTAAAGTTGATACAATCACCCTCGCAAATAACACTATCACTAACGCTATAACCACCTGTTGGAATAGAACAAGATGTAATAGTTACTATAACATCATTACTTGAAGAACCACAAGAGTTGGTTACAGTATAAGTATAAGTTGCAGCTGGGTCTGAAGCAGGATCAAATACTCCGGTTCCAGAAGTTAATGCTGGAGACCATGTCCCCCCTAAATCAGGTGTTCCACCTAATTGTAAAAATAAATCAGTTGCAGGGTCTGTATTACATAATGAAATTGCTCCGTCTGTTCCAGTATTTGGTGCTGGATTGATAGTAACTACTACGTCGGCAGTTAAAGGGTTACCTGCACAATCAGTTACGGTATAAGTGTAAGTTCCAGCTGGATCAGTAGCAGGATCAAACACTCCAGTACCTGAAGTTAATGCTGGAGACCAAGTTCCACCAGCACTTGGCGTTCCTCCTAATTCATTAAATAAATCAGTTGTTGGAGCATTAGCACAAACTGTCAGTGTTCCATTTGTTCCTGGGGTAGGATTTGCTGTAATAGTTACTATAACATCATTACTTGAAGAACCGCAAGAGTTGGTTACTGTATAAGTGTATGTTCCAGCAGGGTCTGTTGCAGGATTAAATATTCCAGTTCCAGAAGCCATAGCTGGGGCCCAAATACCACCTGTATTAGGAGACCCCCCTAATTGTAAAAATAAATCAGTTGCAGGGTCAGTTGGACATAAAGCTATTGCTCCATTAATACCTGTATTAGGTGCTGCAATTATAGTTACAACAACAGTTGCAGTTTGTGGATTACCAGCACAATCGGTAACAGTATAAGTGTAAGTTCCAGCAGGGTCTGTTGTAGGATCAAATATTCCTGTTCCAGAAGTTAATGCTGGAGTCCATCCTCCACCTGCACTAGGCGTCCCGTTTAAGCTATTGAATAGGTTAATTGATGTAGCATTACCACAAATAGAAACTGTTCCGTTTGTTCCTGGATCTGGATTAGCAGTAATAGTTACTACAACATCATTACTAGAAGAACCACAAGAATTGGTTACAGTATAAGTATAAGTTCCAGCAGGATCAGCTGCAGGATCAAACACTCCAGTTCCAGAAGTCATGGCTGGAGTCCAAATACCACCTGTATTGGGCGAACCACCTAGTTGAGTAAATAAATCAGTTGATGGGTCAGTTGGGCACAATGCTATTGCTCCATCTATTCCAGTATTTGGAAGTGCAATTATTGTTACAGTAACAGTTGCAGTTTGAGGATTACCTGCACAATCGTTTATTGTATAAGTATAAACTCCAGCGATATCAACAGCAGGGTCATATACTCCTGTACCAGATGTTAAAGCAGGTGTCCATCCTCCACCAGCACTAGGTGCTCCGTTTAAACTATCAAAAAGATTGACTGAAGTTGCATTAGCACATAGTTCAGCAACACCATTTGCTCCGGGAGATGGTGAAGCGGTAATAGTAACTATAACATCATTACTAGAAGAACCACAAGAGTTGGTTACAGTATAAGTGTAAGTTCCTGCAGGATCAGCTGCAGGATCAAAGACTCCAGTTCCAGAAGTCATGGCAGGTAACCAGGATCCACCACCATTTGGTGTTCCTCCTAATTGTAAAAATAAGTCAGTAGCTGGGTCAGTAGCACATAATGCTATTGCTCCGTCAATACCTGAATCAGGAAGAGGATTAACAACTATAGATATTGCATCATTGTCTCCACAACCTAAAGTATAAGTAATATTATGAGTTCCAGGGCCAGCAGTTGCTGGATCAAAAGCTCCAGTAGCCGTATTAGTGATTCCTGGTCCACCCCATGTTCCGCCACCTTGAGCAGCAGTTAATATAACAGCTGGGTCATTTTCGCAAAATGGGCCAGCAGGGGTTATAGTTGCATCACACGCAGCATTACAGTTGGTAACAATAATTTGATTTGAGGTAAATCCGCATGCTAGCGTGTATGAAACCGTATAGGTTCCAGGACCAGCAACTGTAGGGTCAAAACTCCAGTTCCGGTATTAAATCCCGCAGTCGCAGGAGATATACTCCATGTTCCACCACCCACATTTTGTGCAAGTGTAACTGGAGAGTCTGTGTTACATAAAGTATCTGGAAGACAGAAGTTTGGATCACAACATGTTAGAGCATATTGAGCTCCAGCACTTAGGTTAAGCGCTTCTATTCTTCCGCCTCTACTTGTTGAAGTACCATTATCTAAAATTGCACCCCCAGCAATTACTTCTCCATTAGAGTTTACACTCACATCATAGACTGTAAAACCACCTGTTGTATTTGCAGAAGACAAAACATTTAAATTTGCATCAAATTTCACTACTCTATCCATGGATCCAGCGTAAACATTTCCGGCAGCATCTACATCCAAACCGCTACAATGGACTACTAATCCAAAAAAGCTGCTATTTGCACTTCCTCCTGGTAAATTAACGGTGTTTAATAATGCGCCTGTATTTACATCCCACTGAAGAATTTCGTCTCCTTTGTGCGTATAAAAATAATTATCATTTGTAGTCAATGCTTTTAACCCACCACCATTTTGTGAAGATGACAAGTAGTTTTCACATTTGTACCCCAAATGCTCAGTGTTATCAGTCATAAAAGAAGGGTCTCCGCCAGAAGTACAAACATTAAAATTCTGGTCTTGTGCACCAACATCATTATGTGTTAAAAAGATGTATCTTGAGTTTTTAGATGAAGTTATTGATCTAACTTCTACAGGGGTAAGGAATCCTGCTATACCAAATGAAGTGGTGTCTAAATAAGCTTCTGCTAGCACATTTCCATTACTAGGATCAATATCATACATCATTGCATAAAAATCTATAGGGAAAAATAAAGGAACAGTAGACTTGGTTCCACCAACTATTAATTTTGTGTTATCACAGTTAAATGTTATTGACCAATATTCAACGCTAAAACCACTGTTATTGGTATGCCAAACCATTGATCCTGCCGTACTAATTCTTTCAATTTCAGGTCCTGTTCCTTGAGTAATATAACTCACTCCTAAATTGTCAGTTGCTAAAGTTCCTAACCAATCACCACCAGTCGTATCCCATGGAGTGTTGTAGGTCCAAATTAATGCTCCCGCACTACTATATTTTCTTAATTGCATAGGTGTTTCTCCTCCAATAGCATAAACATTACCTGCACCATCAGTTTCTACTTCTCTTGTAAAATCTCCATCATCCCATACTGGAATAACGACCCAGGGATCAATAATTACTTTTTGAGTGTTGTCATAATTATCTAAATCAAATGTCAAAATGCTATTAGTAAATTTATACTTCGATTTAATTTCCATTTTTGAAGAAGCATAAAACGTAACTGGTTTGTGTTCTATAATATTTCCAAGTGACGAATTGATTTCTAGTTGGCCATTAGTATTTAATTTTAAAGAACTGTATTCGCCTTGAATATTAGTATGTGAAGTTTTATACTTCATTTTGATTTGAGAAAGGTCTGCTCCCGGATGTAATATTACATTGTATTTAATTCCCCCGTCAGGGTGTAGTGTGTATTCAATATCAATGTTATTGTAAAGATTTTTGTAGGTAATCTTTTTGTATCCAGAAACATTGCTAATGTTTGTTACATCTTTTGTTTCAGCATCTTTGACAGCATAAGAGTAGTAATGACTTGTTTTGTTTTCAGCTATGATTTGAACATTGTTATTAGCTCCTATAAAGAAGACGTCAACTAATTGGCTCAGATGAACTCGACTAGGTGAATTGTGGCCTCCCTTTTTCTTGTTAGGGTTTCTTATTAGTTTTTCTAAACGATGTGTAATTCCTTTTTCTGTAAAAAAGGTAAACCATCCATCCTGTTGGCTTAGAGCAAATTTTATTTCATTGTTCGATTGCCAGTTTTTTCCATCATACTGACCTTCATTTTTAACAAAAGCTCTTTCATTAAGTGAGTTATTTTCCCAACTGCTTGTTTGCCCTTGTACGAAAAAGGGGAGGATTAATAAAAGTGTTAAAAATCTTTTCATGGCTATAAAATTTAGTTTCAAACAATATTAAACTTCTAAAGAACGTGTGTCAATTAATGTTTTTTTGAATTTTAGCAATCTAAAATTAGATTTCTATCTCCATTTAACTAAATCTAAATAATGGTAATAAAAGTGTTATTTTTTTTTAAATGAAATTTAAGCTAAATCTGTTAAACTTACTATTGACAGCAGTTTTTAAGAGGTAAATAAATTCTAGAATAAAACATTGTTTCTTTGCTTTAAAAAGTATAAATTTAGCTTTCTAAATTGAAGCAGTGAAAAGTAAAGAGTTACTTCATGAGTTAATACATTCTTTAACAAAATCAGAAAAAAGGTATTTTTCGGTTTTCACATCTATTCATAAAGAGAGTAATAATTATGTGAAGCTTTTTAATGCGATACATGATCAAAAAGAGTATGATGAGGAAGCTTTACTTAAACAATTTAGAAATGAAGACTTTATTCGGCAATTCTCAGTTGCTAAGAATTACTTAATGAATTTGGTTCTTAAGAGCTTAAGTAATCATCACCAAAAAGCAAAAAAAACTATTGAGTTAAACTCATTTCTTACAGAAATAGAAGTTTTATATTGGAAGGGGCTTTATAAATTGTGTCATAAAAAAATTAATCAAGCAAAAAAAATTGCTAAAAAATATGATATGACACATTATTTACTCTTGATTAATTATTGGGATAGGAGAATTGAAGATTATGTTTCTAGCGCAATGATAAATGAAGATGTAGTAAAAGAAACACAAGTTTATTTAGATGATTACAATCAGCAAATGCAAATGAATTTCCTGATTAAAAAGTTGCAAACCGTGACTCGGTCAACCATTAAATCAACTGATCAAACCGCTCAACCGATTCAGGAAATATTTAAGCATGAATTAATGCAACTTGATGAAGATGATTTTGATAATTTTTTTACTAAGGTAGATTATCTGTTTTTAAAAGGGGTTGGCTTTGGTTTACTTGCAGATCAAAATAATGAATTTAAGTACAAAATGAGGTTGTTGGAATTGTTAGAAGAAAATCCTCATCAAATAAAGGAGAATCCATTAAGGTATTCTTCTGCTTTGAATAATATTTTATTGTATTATTATTTTCAGGGTTATCCAAAAGAATATCCAGAATATCTTTCAAAATTAAATGATGTAGAGCTTAAATTTCATCATGCAAAAGCATCTTTTTATGATACTAAGTATAATCTAGAAATAGGCTATTATTTGCATTTAAGAGATGCTGAAAAAATTAGGATAACACTAGATGAAATGGAGAAATGGTATGTCTCTTTATCTTCGGCAAAAGGTATTCAAGCAAAAATGATTTGTGAATACAATATGGCATTGGCTTATTTCTATTTAAATGATACGAAGAAGTGCTTAAAATGGTGTAATAGTAGTTTCGCTTTATTTGACATGAAAGCAAAGAGATTTAGACACGATTTAGCGGTGTCAACTTTAATGATACAGCTATTTATATATGGGGATTTAAATCATTTTGATTTAGCTTTAAGATGCATGGAGATGATATTTTCTATAGCACGTAAGAATAATTATGGGAAGGCAGAGATGTTGATTTTTAAAACTATAAAAGAGATGATAAGAGCAGAAAAATTATCTCCTGGAATTAATAAGGTGAGAGAACTAATAAATAATGAAGGAATAGCTTTTATTAATTTGGACAAAGATGTTGTTGTTTATTGGATAGAAAAAAACAAGATTTAGCCCTTCATTACAAATCGAGCTGTTTGTCTACTTTTTTGTTCTACTAAAATTTCTTTTTCTTTAGTAACTCTTTCTATAGTTTGTTGATCGTAATGACGAATGGTTACTAATTCTAGATTATCATTATACAAGATTTTGTAATCTTTTTTTAGCTCATCAATTAATTGATGAGTTTTTTGCTTGTCAAAATCAATACACACAGAAAAGCTAATGGCAGAATTTTGCATTAAGTTAATACTTATTCCATAATTTGAAAAAACACCAAAAATGTGACTCAAATTATCTTCCATAATAAATGAGTAATCCTTTGCAGAAATGGAAATTAGTACTTGATTCATTTTAAAAATGAAAGAAGGAACCAGAGAGTCATCTTTTGTATTTTCGTTAATTACTGTTCCATTAGCTTGTGGCGAAACAAATGATTTGACATATAGAGGAATGTTTTTATTATGTAAAGGTTTAATGATTTTTGGATGAATAACTGAAGCACCATAATAGGCTAGTTCAACTGCTTCATGATAAGAGATGTTGTCTAATTTTATGGTGTTATCAAACCATTTTGGATCGGCATTTAGCATGCCAGGAACATCTTTCCATATAGTTACGCTTTCAGCATCTAAACAATAAGCCAAAATACCAGCACTAAAATCAGAACCTTCTCTTCCTAATGTTGTAGTAAACAATTCAGAACTTGAGCCAATAAACCCTTGAGTAATAATGACGGACTGGTTTTCTTTTTTGAGTAGAGGAGAAATAACTTTAGGAACTAATAATTCAGTGAGTTTCCAATCAATTTTTGCGTTACGGTGTGTGTTATCTGTTTGAATAATATTCCTTACATCTAACCACGTGTTTTTTAATCCAGTTTCATTTAGATAAGCACTTACGATTTTGGTAGAAATAATTTCACCAACAGATACAATTTGGTCATAAATATAATTGTATTTACGAGTTGCATCATCTTCAATTTCCCATTCTATTTCTACAAATGTGTTGTGGATTTCATTAAAAATAGGGTGGTTTTTATTCTCAAATAAATCATTTAAAATACTAGAATGAAACTCTCTTACTACTTGTAAATTTTCTTGTACTTTTCCATCCTTGTTGAGGTAAGATTCAACTACTTTTTCTAATCCGTTAGTAGTTTTTCCCATGGCAGAAACTACAACAACTAAATTGTCTTTATGTAATTTAATTATTTCTCCAACATTTTTTACTGCGTTGGCATCTTTTACTGAAG
The DNA here is from genome assembly GCA_016763135.1 of Flavobacteriales bacterium. Lineage (GTDB taxonomy): Bacteria > Bacteroidota > Bacteroidia > Flavobacteriales_E > Vicingaceae. The sequence continues at coordinate 4,053 of JAESUI010000337.1, read as the reverse complement.
CTCCACCAAATTTAAATACTTTCATTATTTAAACCTCAATTTTCCGTTAATCCATCCGCTATCCATTTCTGCATCAAATTTTTTGTAAAAATTCAGTGCAGGTTCATTCCAATCCAATACCTGCCACGTCATTAGTTTTGCATTCATTTCTTTAGCAGCTTTAATGGCTTCTTCGAATAAAACTTTTCCGATTTTATGACCTCTAAATTCTTCTTTAACAACAATGTCTTCTAGGTATAAGCATTTTCCTTTCCAGGTCGAATACCTGATGTAATAAAATGACATTCCAATAATACCATTTTTGTTTTCGGCTAAAATTATCCAGTACAATGGATGTTCTCCAAAACCATCTTCTTCTAATTCTTGTATAGTAATGGTAACTTCCTCTGGAGCTTTTTCATATAAAGCAAGTTCTTTTACCAAAGCTAATACTTCTGGTAAATCATTTTTGGAAGCAGGTCTGATTGAGAAATCCATAAAAAAAATTATAAATCAATAGATAGAATACTCTTCATAGTATAGTTTTCTGGATCAGGTAAGTATAGTTTTGCTTCTTCAAAATCTTTTTCCCTTAATGTTTCAAAACTTTTTAAAGCAGATTTTATTTCTTGACTTTCCATGTTAACTAACCTTGGAGTAATAACTCCCTCAGCATTAGAAATATCTTTCATAGAGAGTGCTTTGTAGGCGCCAGCAGGGGTGGAAATTACTATACATTTAGAATCCCCATTCTCATAAAGTTCTTTTACACCATAACCTAAATTGGTGCAGAATCTAAGGTCATAAGCGGTTGGATCAGCACATCTTATGGCATAACCGATCTCAACTGGCCGGCATTTTATGTCTAAATTTAGTTCCTTCAATTTTACTCCTAACAGCTGATTAAAAATATGAGCTTTACTTAATAATCCAAGTTCAGGATGTCCATGATCATCATAGGAAAAATCTATTCCCGTATTTTTAATTTCATCGTCATCAATAAAATGGAAAACACCTTCGGAGATAACTACACCTCCAAAATACAATCCCATTAACTTTCTTTTAACCATTGTTGAAACAATAAGTTTCATTATACCGTCAAATGTCACTTTAGTTTTGTGAAACATTTCTGGGATAATAACCAGAGGGTAACGACAGGCTTTTCCAATACCTAAAGCTAAATGGCCAGCTTCTCTTCCCATGGCAGAAACAATAAACCATGCATCAGTTGATCGGCCATCTTCAAGGATGGTTTTAGCCAGTCTTGACCCTTCATTTTTAGCTGTTTGGTATCCAAAAGTGGAAATTCCAACAGGTAGCGGAAGGTCGTTATCAATTGTTTTCGGAACATGGATGTTCTGAATTTTTATATTTTTTTCTTCGAGAAAAATACTAATTCTATTGGCCGTAGAGGCTGTATCATCACCACCGATAGTCACTAATAATGTTATGTTTTCTTTTTTAAAGAAGTTGTCATTAAACTCCTCATTTTTTGGTTTGTACCTGCTCATCTTTAAATAAGAACCACCCTTAGAATAAATCCGATCAGCAATTTCATATGTTAATTCGATATAGGTCGTTTTATCTTTAAATAATGTGCTGTAACCATGGTTCAACCCAATAATTCGGTAGTCATCAGCTAAAAATCGCTTGGTAATACTTGCAACAACTGTATTGATACCTGGAGCTGGTCCTCCGGCACAAAGAATGGCAACTGTTTTTTATTTTCCATGATTACTTCTTAAATTATAGAGTTGTGTGGCGTTTCCATACAAACAGATGCAAAGATAAATAATTATAGCGATAAGAAAACGAAATAAACTTGTCAGTTAATAAGTCTGTTACAATTTTATTTACAGGTTGACAATAGTTTATTTCAAAATCTGTTATTTTGGAATTATGTTAAGATCAACGTTATTATTATCTTTTTTGTTTAGTGTGATTATATCTTCTGCTCAGATAGTTGAAGAAGTAATTCAGATAGACACAATCACAGAAACTATAAAGGTTATTTATAAGCCAACAATTAAAACTACTTATTACATTAAAAAAGTGGCTGTTTTTGCTGATGATACATCTCAAATAGCAATTGAAAAATCATATACAAGTTATGGCCAAAATGGATTGTATAAAGTTTTTTATCCTACTGGTAGGTTGAAAATTAAAACAGTTTTTGCCAATAATAAAATAAATGGAGAATGGACTTTTTACAACCTTAATGGACTTATAATTACCAAAGGAATTTATAAAGCTGGAGTTAAGCAAGGCTATTGGGCTTATAAATCGTTGAAAATTTATGGGCGTTATAAAAAAGGGCTTAAAAATAAGAAATGGAAACGATTTGATGAAAATCATAAAAAATATTTATCGCATTATAATAACGGAGTATTAACAGGTGGCGAAGGTTATGATGGTGATGAGAAAATTGATGGAGTGCCAATAAAAAGAAATATTTTCAATACTATTTTCCCTAAAAAAAGAAAACCTTCTGTAGAGAAGGAGAACGTGATAAAAATAGATACATTAGAGAAAGGTATTGATGATGTTATTAGTAAAGAGTATCAACAAGCTATTTCTTTTTTAACTACCAATGCTCTTTTTAGAAGAACCATAAAGAAGTACTCTAAATGGCTCAATAGCTAAGTATTTTAAAAAGGATAAGTTTCAATTTATAGTTAACCCATCTTCCTATTTTTTGGATGATTCTCTTTTTTATTCGTATTGTGCAGAAGAAAGAATTGAGGTGGAAGCTATAAATTCATTGTTAAAGCACACTCCAAAAGAAGGTTTAATGATATCACATTCTTATGAACCAAAAATTGGTGAGGCTTTAAATAATTATTCGTTAGATAAAACATCAACAAACTTAGATTCTCCTATAACTATTTATTTTGGAGAATTAGGTGAAATTAAAGAAGGTTTGATGAGGACAGATGTGGTTTGGAAAAAGAAAGGTGAAGAACAAAAATTTCAAATCCTTTTGTACTTCAGTAGTGAGGGGATATTAAAAGGAGCTGAATACCAAAAGCCCTAATAGTTAATAGGTAAGACTTCGTAATTTTCTAAAATTCTATTTGCTTTTTTTCTCATTGATTTAGGCAGGGTTTGAGTTTTTTTGTATTCCGTTAAAACCTTATAAAGGTTCTTTTTTCGATATTTAATTAAGGTCATTGTGCCATTAATAAATAGAGGGACACTTATAAAAGCGGTTCCTATTCCAACAAAATGAGTCGGTGGTATTACTGTTAATATAACAGTCATGGGTAATAAAATTATTTGGGTAAAAGCAGCGTTATCTCTTTTATTATAAAATAAATCTATAACAGCATCTGAAGTGTCATTTATAGATAGTTTTTTAAAATCATTATAGCTTAGCTTTCTGTATTTAATTTTGTCATCATTCTCATTTTGAGAAAATGAGCTTAAGCTAATTAGTAGGGTTAAGAAGAGTAATGTAATATTTTTCATTTTAAAGTTACTAGTATTCTGCCTTAATCATTTCGTAATATGCTAATTGCTTATTGGCTTTTTTTCTCACCCATTTTGGGAGCATGTTAGTTTCTTTATATACTGTCAAAACACTATAAAGTTTCTTTTTTCGATATTTTATTAGCATGTAGCTACCATTTAAAAATAATGGAAAACTTATAGTTGTTAAGCCGGCACTGATTGGTGGTGAGATAATGAAAATACCTACTGTAATGGGGAGAAAAGACATTTGACCTAAAGCAGCATTATCTTTTTTGTCAAAAAAAACGTCAATAATAACTAAAGAGGTGTCATTAATAGAAAGTTTTTTAAAGTCGTTATAATCTAATTTTCGGTATTTTATTTTTTCATTTGCTTGTGAAAAAGAGCTTAGACTCATTAAGCAACAAATGATAATTAATACAATTTTTGTCATTAGAAAAATAAAGAAGTAAAGTTATTAATAATTAATAGAGTTTACCTTAATTTTACACCCCTATGAAAGCCTTAGAGTTGAAAGCTGTTTTTTCAAATTCTGAGAAGACGAGAGAAATTTTCCAATATTTTGAAAATAATGAATTATCACATGTTCATTTAAAGGGATTG
>JAESUI010000336.1 GCA_016763135.1 Flavobacteriales bacterium | reverse complement strand
TGTTGACTCTAATTGATAATGTTTCTGTTAGCAATACTTCTGATAATAGTTTTATCTCTGGACCTATAGAAAAAATCGGGAATGATGCCTTTATTTTTCCTATAGGTAAAAATGGTAATTATCAGCCTATTTATATGACATCGCCAAGCACAAGCAGCTTTACAGCAGAATATTTTGATGACAATTCTAATAATTTACATAGCCATTCAAATAAAGAAGTAAGTATTGATCATTTAAGCTCATGTGAGTATTGGAATTTGACACGAAACTCTGGAAATGGGAATGTAAAAATAACCTTAAGTTGGGATGGAAATAGTTGTGGAGTGACTAATTTAAACGATTTGATTGTGTCACGTTGGGATGGAACCCAATGGGAAAATGAAGGGGGGAGCACTACTACAGGTAATAATATAGCTGGAACAGTTCGTTCTTTAACTAATGTTTCTGGTTATGGTCCATTTACGTTAGGTTCTTCTAGTTTAAATAATCCGTTACCAGTTGAATTAATTGATTTTGATGCGATTGCAAATGAAGATAAAGTAGAAATTAACTGGTCTACTGTTTCTGAAATTAATAATGATTATTTCACTATTGAACGGAGTAAAGATGGAGTTAAGTTTAAAGATGTTATGAAAATTGAAGGAGCAGGAAATAGTAGTAATACTCGAAATTATTTTGAAATAGATAATAAACCCATAATAGGGCTAAGTTATTATAGGTTAAAGCAAACTGATTTTGATGGTTCGATTAAATATTCTCGAATTGTTCCTGTAAGAGTTTATGGAAATAATGAAATAAAGTTAACCATTTACCCTAACCCATTAAGAGCCGGTAGTATTCCAAAAGTAAGTGTTAAAGGAATTATACCTAACAAAAAAGTATTAATCTTAGTAAGAGATATTACAGGAAAAGAAATGTTTACGAAAGTTATAATTGGAGATGATAATGGTAGTGTAATTGAAGGGGTAGATCAATTTAACAAATTGCCTGCTGGCACTTATTTAATTATTGGTTCTTCTAATCAAAAGTACTATAGTAAGAAATTGATTATACAACAATTGAAGAATATTATTGGGATGGGAATGTTGCATTATAAAACTCTATACTTTCCTCCTCAACTCAAAGTTTTGTCCTAAATAGACTCTTCGTACTTGTTCGTCAGCAGCAAGTTCTTCTGCTGTTCCAGCCTTTAAAATGCTGCCTTCAAATAGGAGGTAAGCTCTATCGGTAATACTTAGGGTTTCTTGCACGTTGTGGTCGGTAATTAAAATACCAATGTTCTTTTCTTTGAGTTTAGAAACAATGGCTTGTATGTCTTCTACTGCAATTGGGTCAACTCCTGCAAAAGGCTCATCTAATAAAATAAAATTAGGGTTAGAAGCTAGTGCTCTTGCTATTTCTGTTCTTCTTTTCTCTCCACCAGAAAGGTTGTGCCCTAAATTTTTTCGAACATGCCCTAATCCAAACTCTTCAATTAATTCTTCTAACCTAGCCTTTTGCTCTTCTTTGCTTAGGTCCATCATTTCTAAAATGGCAGCAATATTATCTTCTACACTTAGTTTTCTAAAAACAGAAACTTCTTGCGGCAAATAACCAATTCCCATTTGGGCTCTTTTGTACATTGGTTTGCTAGTAATTTCTTCTTCATCTAAAAAAACTTTACCAGAATTGGGTTGTACTAAACCAACAATCATATAAAAAGAAGTTGTTTTTCCGGCTCCATTTGGTCCTAATAAGCCAACAATTTCTCCTTGGTTTACTTCTATAGAAACACCTTTTACAACGGTGCGTTTTCCATATTTTTTTACGATGTTTTCTGCTCTTAATAACATAAGCTAAAGATAGTGATTTAGTTGAAATTAAAATAACACTTCACAGCTGGGTTTATTGCCTATTTCTTGTCCAAATTTTTGACTACTATTTTAGAGATATAAATACTAACTCATACAGTATAAGTAAAGGTATGGTCAATAATACTTGGCTAGAAATATCTGGCGGAGTAATAATTGCTGATAAAACTAAGGTTACCACAATGGCGTGTTTCCTATATTTTCTCATAAACTCAGGAGTAATTAATCCTAACTTAGATAAGAAATATACAATAAGAGGCAATTGAAAAACTAATCCGCAAACCAATGTTACAGTGGTTACAGTAGATATAAATGATTGTAGTGTAATTTGATTACTTACTTGCTCACTAACTGTATAATTCCCTAAAAATTGAACTGATAGTGGGGCAACAAAATAATAACCAAATAAAATCCCGATTGTAAATAACATAGAACCAGAAAAAACTAATCCAAGTGCGTATTTTTTTTCTCCTTTTTTAAGTGCTGGGGTAATAAACCTCCAAATTTCATAGAGTAAATAAGGGAAAGCCAAAACGATTCCTGCAACTAATGATGTCACAATGTGTATGGTGAATTGCCCACTCATTGTTATGTTTATGAGGCTAAAACTCATGTCATCCATGCATAGCGCATCTCCTCTGCCAATTAAATGAGAGAATTTACAAAACATCCGGTAAGTCCAAAAATCAGAGCTTTTTTGAGCTAAAATTATAGTATCAAATACAATAGATTTGAATATGAATGCAAGGATTGTAAAAAGTAGAATAACAATAGTAGATCTAACAAGATGCCACCTTAAAACTTCTAGATGCTCTAGAAACGACATGTCACCCTTATTGTTTTTGCTATCACTCATAATTGAGTGACAAATGTAATTTAAAAACCATTGTCAATTCCAGTGTTTCGATTTTTTTATCGAAATAAAATTGGATTAATAAAGTCACTGTCTTACTCCTTACCCGCGTATGCAGTTGCAGGAAGATTTTTTTTAGAAATTAAATATTTGATTATTCTGGATACCAGATATTCGCTTCGCTACTTCCGGGAAGGAGTAGCTTATTCTTAATAAAATCTCTCGTCTTTAGTTTCTTTGATGTCAGCAACAAACTGTTTTATTTTTTGTTCCTCTTCTTTTTTACAAACCAGTAAAATATTGTCTGATTCAACTACAATGTAGTTGTCTAAACCTTGTAAAACCACCAATTTATCTTGAGGAACATTTACAATGTTGTTAGAAGAATCGTACATCATAACGTTCTTACCAACTAAAGCATTGTTGTTTTCATCCAATGGTAAATGGGTATATATAGAACCCCATGTGCCTAAGTCAGACCAACCAATATCTGCACTAATTACAAATACATTTTTAGAACCCTCCATAATTCCATAATCTATTGAAATGCTCTTGCAGGTTGAATATGCAGTTTGTATAAACTCATACTCCTCTTCAGTATTATATTTCCCCAAGCCATTTTTAAAAATGTTATCCATTTCTGGGAGTAAGGCTTCAAATGATTTTTGAATGGTTTTTAAACTCCAAATAAACATCCCCGAATTCCAAGTAAAATCACCACTAGCAATAAAGTTTTTTGCAGTTTCTAAATCTGGTTTTTCAGTAAATTTTACTACCTCTTTTATTTCTGAGTTATTATTATCTAAAAATTGAATGTAACCGTAGCCAGTATCTGGTCTAGTAGGCGTAATTCCTAAAGTCAATAAATCATCATTTTTTGAAGTGTGGTCTAATGCTAAATTCATTACGCGAACAAATTCTTCTTCCTTTAAAATTAAATGATCTGATGGAGCAACAATGATATTTGCATCTGGATTTTTTGCAGCAATTTTATAGTTGGCATAAGCAATACAAGGAGCAGTGTTTCTCATTGTTGGCTCACAAATTATTTGATCATCAGTAATTCCTGCAAGTTGCGATTTGGTGATGTCTTTGTAAATTTGGTTGGTAACAATGTATATGTTTTCTTCAGGACAAATTCTTTTAAACCTATTGTAAGTTTGCTGAATTAGTGTTTCACCTGTTCCTAAAATATCTATAAATTGTTTTGGGTGCTGGGTTCTACTCATTGGCCAAAATCGACTTCCGATTCCACCAGCCATAATTATGCAATAATTATTTGTGTTCATAATTGCTAAATTACTTCAACTTACTTAAAGCACCTTTTAATCGTTCAAATAATTCAGGAATTTCTTCGTAAACTGATGTTCCAACGGAAAGTCTATACCAAGGTGATTTTTTTGATGCTCCAAAAGCATAAAAAGGAACAATCGCTAACCCAGCTTCATCTAAAAGATACTTGGTAACGTCTGCGGAAGTTTCTAATAATGTTCCATCAGCAGTCGTTTTTCCAACCAAATCAAATTTTACCGTTAGATAAATTGCTGCTTGTGGAGGAATTGACTCAATCTGAAAACCTTCTTCTTTAAGTTTTGTTACGCCTTGATGAAAAGCGTTTAGGCGTTTACTGATGTTGTTTTTAAATGAAAATAAGTATTCATCTGTTGCATCATCATTATCTAAGTATTTACCAGTGGCAACTCGCTCAGCTTTTGGAGACCAAGCACCAATGTGGCTTAAAATTGCCTTCATTTTCATGATTAATTTTTCAGGACCAAAAGCCCATCCAACTCTAACGCCTGTAGCAGCAAATGCTTTAGAAATACCATCAATATAAATGGTGTAGTTTTTCATGTCGGGATTGATAGAAACAGGATCATAATGTCTCGTTTCTCCGTGAGTTAATGCCCAATAAATTTGATCGAACATTAAATAAACAGGTTTTCTAGTATCACCCCTTTTCTTATTCTCTTCTAGGATTAAATTGCAAATCTCTTCCAAACCACTTTCTGTAAAAACGGTTCCGGTAGGGTTAAGAGGAGAACATAATGCAATTAAATTAGCTTCACCAATGTATGGTTTTAAATCAGCTGCAGTTGGCATAAAGTTATTCTCAGCCGTAGCTTCAATCATAATTTGTTTAGCCCTTGTTAAATGGCAATAATGATTGTTGTTCCATGATGGTACTGGAAATAATACAGTATCTTCTGGATCTAAAATAGTTTGGTAAGTAGCATAAATTAATGGTCTAGCACCACCCGAAATTAAAATTTGATCAGCATCGTATTCTAAACCTTCTCTTGTGTGTAAATAGCGAGAAACAGATTCTCTTAATTCTAAAATTCCATTAGCAGCTGGATAATTTGTTTCATTATTTTGGTACGCTTTTATTATTACATCCTTAAGTTCATTTGGTATAGGAAATAATTGAGGGTTAAAATCTCCAATGGTTAAATTGTAAATTTTTTCACCTTGTTTAATTTTTTCTTTTACTTCTCCAGCGAGTTTAATTATTTCTGAACCGACTAAGTTTTCAGCCATTTCAGATACTCTTTGATTAACGATGGGGTCTAATAATGATGTGTTCATTTTCTTATTTTTTTACTCGAACAAAGTTAAGTAAAAGACACTTTGAAGTGAAGCAAAAAATGAAGATTAGTTATCAACAACATCGAGAAGTTCAACTTCTGCAACTCCGTGAATGAGGTATTCTTTTTTTGTTGAAATTTCTTTACAAAGATAACGTGTTCGCCTTTTCTTCCCTTTAATAAAAACTCTTTTCTTGTTTAGAATAAAAGAGGATCCTTCTGCAACCTCTATTAACTGGATAGTATTACTTGGCGCATCATATTTTTTGAGTTCATTAATTAAATTAACATCTCTGGCAGATGAGGCTGGAGGGTTTTTTAGGTGATTTTGCAATACGATTTCAAGGTGTTGAGGAAATATCTTTTTAGTTAAAAGAACATTCATTAATGTAGCAAATTCTGTTTTCCATTCTAAACCGTGTGCTTTTACTTTGTGTTTATGGTTTAACCAAATTAAAAGATGTGCAAATTCATGAGTAAGTGTAATCAAAAAAGCGTACTTATTTAAATTAGAATTAACACTTATACGGTTTGGGTATTGTTTTGTAGAAGCTCTAAAATCACCAAACTTAGTAGTCCTTTTTTTTGGAATTCTTAATTCGAAATGGCGTTGATTAAACCATTTTTGTAATATTGGTAAGCTTTCTTGAGGAACATAATTTTGTAGTATTTCAAAATCAATTTCCATTAAGAGAAAATGTTAAACACCAATAAACTGGATAAATAGGCTAAAGCTCCCATATATACAACTTGAATTATTGGCCATTTTATAGAGTTAGTTTCTCTGTAAACTACAGCTAAAGTTGCCATACATTGCATAGCAAAAACATAAAAAATAAGTAGTGATAATGTTGTTGCTGTAGTATATAGTTTTTCTCCAGTCTGAGAGTTTTTGGCCATCATCATTTTTTCTCGAATGGATTTTGTATTGTCTTCATCACCAACACTATAAAGTGTTGCCATTGTCCCAACAAAGACCTCTCTTGCCGCAAATGATGTAACTAATGATATGCCAATTTTCCAATCAAATCCCAATGGTCTTATTGCAGGTTCAATTATTTTCCCAATAATTCCAGCATAAGAAGCTTCTAATTTTTCTGAAGCAATAAGTGTGCTGATTTCACCTTCAGAATGTTGTTGAAGAATAGATTCTGTAGCATATTTATCAGTTATTTCTTCAAATTTATTACCTGGAGCGTAAGATGAAAGTACCCAAAGTATAATTGAAATGGCGATAATAATTTTACCAGCATCAAATAAAAATATTTTGACCTTACTAAATATTTCAAACCCAACATTTTTCCATCTAGGGGCTCGATAAATAGGCATTTCTAATGTAAATGTGCTGTGTTCTTTAGATTTAATAATTAACTTCATTACCCAGGCAGAAAGTATCGCTGCAATAAACCCTAATAAGTAAAGCCCCATTACCAATAAACCTTGCATATTAAAAATTCCAAAATAGCTATCCTCAGGAACAATTAAAGCAATTAAAATGGTGTAAACTGGGATTCGAGCCGAACAACTAATTAATGGCGCTACCATTATCGTGATTAAACGTTCTTTGTAATTACTAATAGTTCGAGCACTCATAATAGCAGGAATAGCACAAGCTGTACTACTCAATAAAGGAATAATGGATTTTCCGTTTAATCCAAAAATTCTTAAAATTCTATCCATTAAAAAACTAACGCGAGACATATAACCTGTGTCCTCAAGAATGGTAATAAAAGCAAAAAGTATAGCTATCTGAGGAACAAATATTACAATTCCACCTAATCCAGCAATAATTCCATTAACAATTAGGTCGTTAATCATTCCTGCTGGCAAACTATTGGAAACAAAATCACTTAACCATAAAAATCCATTTTCAATTAAGTCCATTGGATAAGATGACCAAGAAAAAATAGCTTGAAAAATAAAAAAGAGAAGGCTCGTAAATATGAGGTAGCCATAAACTTTGTGGGTAAGGATATTATCAATTTTTTTGGTTAATAAATATGATTTGTCTTCTCCATTTTTAGTTAAACACTGGTTTACAATTTGATTTATTTTATTAAATCGAAGCATTGTTTCATCCACCACATTTGATGAATAATTATCTCCTATAAATGAGTTTTCTTTTTTTTGAAAAGAACCAATGGCATATTTTAATTCATCTATTCCTTTCCCGATTCTTGCATTAATAGGAACAACTGGGCAGTTCAGTAGCTTGGATAATTTGTTCAGATCAATTTCTTGTTTGTTTTTTTGCAAGAGATCCATCATGTTTAAAACAAGAATAACTTGCTTGCCTCGGTCTACAATTTGAGTATATAATAGCAGGTTTCGTTTAAGGTTTGTAGCGTCAGCAACTACTATGATAATATCATTTTCTGTTGCCTCTTCGATGCAGTCCTTTGATACCTTTTCATCTTCAGAATTAGGATTGAGACTGTAAGTGCCAGGTAAATCAATAACAGATACTTTTGTTTGTTTTATTTTAAAACTTCCTGTTCTTTTGTCAACTGTTACACCTGGAAAATTTCCTATTTTTTGATTTAAACCTGTTAACGAATTAAAGAGCGTGCTTTTACCAGTATTGGGATTTCCAATTAGTATAATGTTCTTTTCACTATTTTGTGATTGGCTTTTAGACAATTATTTTATTTGATTGACGTCAATATTCTTAGCATCAGCTTTTCTAATACAGATGTAATTAGTCCCTGAAGTTATTAAAATTGGGTCTTTTAATGGAGCAATTCGTTCTACTTTAATTTCTTCACCTAAAATAAAGCCCATTGCAAGCAATTGAATAGCAAGACTTTCATCATTAATTTGCTTAATGATTCCTGTTTCATTTTCTGTTAATTGGTCTAAAGTCATATTATTATTTAGAATTAGTCTAAATAGAGGGCAAATTTAGAAGAATTATTGTATTAAATCAATGATTTACATCAGAAATGAAAAGAAAATTAAACGTGTTTTTCTATCGTTGTTTGGTGTTTACTCCATTTTGGACAGGTGTTACACTTGTTTTTGCCTGCATGGCAGGAAAATAAAAATAAAGAGATGCAAAATAATATGATATAGATTTTAATACTAGACTTCATAATACAAAGATAAACAACTTCAGTAATAAATATTTACTTTTATATTTTATAACTTTTTAATGTTATCAATATTTCATCATATCGGAAAATACTTTCTTTTACTAGGGAAGGTATTTAAAAAGCCAGATAACTATAAGTTAATTAGAAAGCAG
>JAESUI010000335.1 GCA_016763135.1 Flavobacteriales bacterium | reverse complement strand
GGGCTTTTCCTCCATGACCTTGGCAAAACACGCGAGCTGTTCTTTGATCGTGGGTTCGGGTATTCAGATCGTGGCGAACTCATCGGGCATCTCGTCGAAGGGGCCATCATGCTCCACGACAAGGCGCAACAGATGATGGCCGAGACCGGCACACGCATGCCAGCGGGCGCATTGACAATCCTCCAGCACATCATTATCTCTCATCACGAACGCCCAGAATATGGTGCAGCCAAAATACCATCATCGCCTGAAGCGGTTTTGGTCTCCCTCATCGACAACCTCGATGCCAAGACGATCATGGCTTTGTCGGCGGCTCGACCAGATCGGGATGCACAGTTCTCCCTCGGCGGCAACTTCACCGAAAAGAACTGGGCATTGGGCGTCAAGCTCTACCGCCCGGATCCGCTGGCGGACTAAAAATCTGTTCTTAACGAGCCGCGACCCGTATGGGAGCGGTTTTTTTATATCTATTACCAAACAAGGACCACTCCCTCACGGTCGCGGCTCGTCAATGCCCGTCAAACTGATTCGTTTCTGGCTTGACCAATCGTCCTTTGGAGTCTTTAATCCCCTCTTCCCAGGCATTGTGCCCGGGCCAAACTCGTCGGACCGAAGTCTCGGCCACCCGACATGGTCGCTACCATTACCGGTAGCACTGCATTCGATTCATTTGAATGCGGACGGATGAAAAAAGGAACGCCATCATGGCAACATATACAGGACCTAAGGTTCGTCTCTCACGCCGCGTCGGAGTGCCCATCGCGGATATCCCCAAGCACACTTCCAAGCGCATGCTCAATGCTCCTGGTATGCACGGACATCGTGGTCGGCGCCTTCGTGACTACGGCATCCGCCTCCAAGAAAAGCAAAAGCTCCGTTACCACTACAACATCCTCGAAAAGCAGTTCCGTCGCACCGTTGACGAAGCAAAGCGTCGTCCTGGTAACTCCGGCGATATCTTGATGCAGCTCCTCGAGCTCCGTCTTGACAACGTCGTCCGTCGTATGGGCGTCGTCCGCACGATCTGGGCTTCACGCCAGATGGTCAACCACGGGCACATCCTTGTTAACGGCAAGAAGGTCGACATCCCTTCATACCGCATCAAGGTCGGCGATGTGATCTCACTCAAAGAAGGCATCCATAAGCTCGCACGCGAGAACATGGAATCCATGGGCGGACACGAAGTTCCGGGTTGGATCTCATTCAACCCATCAGAGCTCAACTCGGCGATCTCATCGTTGCCAACATCGGATCAAATTCCTTTCGATGTGAACACCAACCTGATCATCGAATTCTACCGCTAAATCCAATCTAACCTCGCATCGCGTCCTCTGGGCGCGATGCAGAGGATGAGCCAAGCGAATCCTCGGGATAACCCCTGCGGATTCGTTTTTTCATTTTTCAATACGACATACCCACATACTCGGAGCCAATATGCTCAGGTTAATCCGGAAATTCCAGCTCATCATCCTCGCCGTCGGCGGCTCGCTGTTGATGGTCGTGTTCCTCTTCCAGCCCGTACTGACCCAACTTGCGCCATCACCGCTCAAGACCAAGGTCGCACAGCTCGATGACGGTACAACGTACACACGTATGGACATCCAGCGTGCCAATGTCGCGATTAGCTTGCTCAAGCGGGTCAACCCGCGAGCCCTTGGACCACGCTCAGCGGGCGGAATCGGTCTCGATCCAACTTCTGAATCGAACACGGCACTGCACTGGCTCCTGCTCGCAAAGCAAGCAGAAGCCGCGGGGTTTGTTGGCGAAGCGGGATACGGCGTTTCATGGATTAATGAGCTCGCCCTGCAAGAAGCTGCTTTCCAAGTAGCTCCTGAGGCGCGGAATCAGGCCACCCTCGAGTTCCAACAAGGCCTCATCACTTCACAAGCAGATTTTTTCCGTCGCTATCAAGCATTAACAATGCAGCGAGCGACAGAACTTGCTCCTCAGTATGAGCAAATGATGCTCACCAACGCAAGCCGGTCAGCTGGTAACGCGGGCGGGACGATGGAGGACGTGTACAAGATCCTTGCCCAAGCACGTGGCATCTACCATCTCCTCGCATCGTTCCAGAGCATGCCGGCGTACAGCGATCTCCACGCGATCTATGCTGCTCATGAAACACTCGACGCCGTCGCGATTAATGCCGCGGTGCTCGATTCAAGCCTTGCAACCGACGCGGTTGCAGAGCCGACCCAAGAGCAGCTCCAAGCCTTCTTCGATACCTACAAGGCTCAGTCACCAGCAGACAACGATTTTAATATCGGATACACCCAGCCGACACGGATCCAGCTCGGCTGGCTCATGCTCGAGAAGAACGTGTTCATGAATACCGTCAAGGTGGATCGCGTTGAACTCAACAAGATCTGGCGTCAGGACCGCACGCTGTACCCCGAGGACTTCGCCAGCGAGCGTTTCGCCCTCGAGCGTCAGTACCGTGACACCATCGCGACGGACATGATGATCGAAGCCGATCGTCTGATCCGTGCACAGGTCCTCGCGGCAACAACCGGCTTGCCCAAGTCTGATGGCATCCTCACACTCCCCGCAGACTGGGACTCAAAGAGCCCCCGCCTCGATGACATCGCGGGCATTATCGTCGAAAGAATCAGCGAACAGTTCTCGGTGAATCTCCCGACCCCATCGGTCACGATGATCGGTGACCGCTGGCTCAACGCCAACGCGATTGCATCGCTCCCTGAATATGGTGCCTCGACCTACCGAATCGGCTCACGCCAGCTCCCGGTCTACAGCCTTCCGCAGTTCTTTGAGCTGACTGAGCCCAACACCACCGGGCTTGATGTCCAGGTCATGCTGCCACTGGTCGACCCAGCTTCGACCGATGAGATTGGCAACCGGTTCTATTCCGTCGTGCTCGCTGTCCGGGCTCAGGGCCCAGCGGACACCATCGCTGATGTGACCCGCGAACAGGTCGTTGCAGATTACAAATCCGTCGAAGCGTTCAAGCTCCTCTCGGCCAGAATCAGAGAGTTCGAATCCGCCATCACATCGGGCAGCGCACTCGCTCCAGCGATCGACCTCGCAACCGCGATGTCGATTGATCAGGATGCGATTTCCCGCCCGGGTGTGCTCCGCAACATCCTTGTTATGCGTGATTCGATCGCACCAGGAGCGTTGGCGAACTTTGTTATCCCAAGCTCAACTCCGAGCTGTTCCGTCAGGCAATCCTTGAGTCCGCCGCGGGGATCGATCCGCTTGCGAGCCTCGATGAAATCGCTGCGAGCCCGATCGCGGTCATCGTCAAGCTTCCTGAGTCGCGATCGAT
>JAESUI010000334.1 GCA_016763135.1 Flavobacteriales bacterium | reverse complement strand
AAAGCAAGGAGAGACTATGAGGGATATATCTCAGTTATATGGAATTAAGCTCAAAAAACTTTACAAGAAGAATTTACTTATTATGGGTACTCAGCCTAATGTTGGAGATAAGATTTTCTTAAAAAAGAAAAAATAATAATTCAACGATAACAAATCCTGTTCAGTCGAATTTTTTCACTACAAGTTAATTTAATGGTTACTTTTCGCTAAAATTTAGCTTTTGGTTAAAAGGGATATATTCGGTCAATTTATATTTTTTCGAAAACTTGTAATTCGAGTTTTTGGATTTATTACTTATTTTAGGTTTAAGAAAACGAACATACCTAAGATAAAGGGTGCAGAAATCATTCGAGATTTACCACAAGAAAATGTCCTTTTTGTTTCAAACCATCAAACTTATTTTGCTGATGGGGCTTTTTTGTTTCATGTTATCCATAGTGCATTAGATGGTCATCCAAATGAGATAAGACTAAAATCGATATTAAAATGTATGAAAGTCAATATGTTTTTTGTGGCGGCAGAAGAAACAATGAAATCTGGTTTATTGCCTAAGATTTTAGGGCTAGCTGGGGCAATTAGTATTAAAAGGACATGGCGTGAAGCAGGGAAAGAAATTAAAAGGGAAGTAAATGCGAAAGATACTGATAGTATTGAAAAAGCATTGAAGACAGGTTGGGTAATTACTTTTCCACAAGGTACAACTAGGGCTTTTGCGGAAGGAAGAAAAGGTACGGCTCATATTATTAAAAATTACAAACCAGTTGTTGTTCCAATAGTAATAAATGGTTTTAGAAGGGCTTTTGACAAAAAGGGGATGTTTATTAAAAAGAAGGGAACAGAATTGCAGGTTACTATAAAGGAACCTTTAGATATTGATTATAATGATAATGTAGAAAATGTATTACAGAAAGTAATGGACGCGATTGAACAGAGCCGAAAGTTTGAATGGAGATCAAACCATTAATCCATCGATTGTGATGGTGAATTAGCCATCTCAACCATCTTAGCATATTCTGCTGGTGTTAAATCGTTGTAGTAGTAGTTTACAGGATTTACAGGGTTTCCATTTTTCCGAACTTCATAATGGCAGTGAGGACCAGAAGATAATCCAGTATTCCCAACATATCCAATAACATCACCTCTTTTTACTTTTTGTCCAACCTTGCAATTTATTTTACTCATATGAGCATAAAAAGTAACGTAATTGTAACCATGATCTATTTTAACAAGGTTTCCATAACCACTCATTTTTCTGTCAGCTTTTATCACTTTACCATTACCTGTAGCATAAATTGGAGTTCCTGTTGGTGCAGTAAAATCCATTCCTGCATGAAATTTTACGTATTTTAAAACGGGGTGCATTCTATTTCCATAACCATGAATTCGCTCAGTTTGAACAGGCTGTATAGCTGGTAAAGCAGCTAACATTTCTTCTTTTTTCTTAGCCATTTCAAATACTTCATCAAATGATTTTGATTGTATGTAAAGTTGCTTGGATAGCATATCTAACTTTTCGGCAGTTTTAATTATTAGCTCAGAATTATTATAACCTTCTAATTCTTTATACCTGTTAACCCCTCCAAATCCAGCTTTTCTGATGTCTTCAGCAATTGGCTCTGCTTCAAAAATTACACGGTAAATATTGTCATCTCTGTGTTGAACATCTTTCATAACAATAGCAAGTTGTTCTAGCTTTTTATTTAAAATAACATATTGAGAAAGCATTTGGGCATTATCACTTTTTAACTGCTTCTCTTTCGGAGAATCAATAAAAGTATATGCCAAGCCATAAATCATAACTCCAATAACTAAACCAGCACCAAGGAACACAAAAGATCTCATCATCTTATCCCTAAGTGTAAGCTCAATTTTATCGTAGCTTAGTGTATGTGGATTATATCTATATTTTGCTTTAGCCATTAAAGGAATTATCCTAATTTTGACCACAAGTTTAATCATTATTAAAATAATAACCAATTTCGGATAAGTCGTTAACGGTTATTTAACAATTTTTAACAGTATGATTTCCAGTAAGATACGTGAGGAGTTTTTAAAGTTTTTTAAGAGTAAACAGCATGAAATTGTTGCTTCGGCACCAATGGTGATTAAGAACGATCCAACATTGATGTTTACTAATGCAGGAATGAATCAGTTTAAAGATTTGTTCTTAGGTAATTCAGAAATTAAACATGCTCGAATTACCGATACTCAAAAGTGTTTGCGAGTTTCTGGGAAGCATAACGATTTAGGAGAAGTGGGAGTAGATACCTACCATCATACAATGTTTGAAATGCTGGGGAATTGGAGTTTTGGTGATTACTTTAAGAAAGAAGCAATAGAATGGGCTTGGGAATTATTGGTTGATGTTTATGGTGTAGATAAAAACAAACTATATTTTACTGTTTTTGAAGGAGACGAAAAAGATGGTACTCAATTAGATACTGAAGCATACGGTTTATGGAAAGCCATTCTAGATAAAAATGGAGTGTCAGAAAGTCATATTTTGAAATGTGACAAGAAAGATAATTTTTGGGAAATGGGCGATACTGGGCCTTGTGGACCATGTTCAGAAATTCACATTGATTTAAGAAGTGATGAAGAAATTGCAAAAGTTTCAGGTTTAGAATTAGTAAATGAAGACCATCCGCAAGTAGTTGAAATTTGGAATTTGGTGTTCATGGAATTCAACCGAATGGCAAATGGAGAATTAAAGCCATTACCGAATAAACATGTTGATACAGGAATGGGGTTTGAGCGTTTAGCAATGGTGTTGCAAGGCAAAAAATCGAATTACGAAACCGATGTGTTTTCTCCAATTATTGAAAAAATAAGTAAAATTTCAGGAGTTAAATATGAACATACTTTAGATGTTTCTGTTAAAACAGATGTTGCAATAGGAGTAATTTCAGATCATGTTAGAGCAGTTGCTTTCGCTATTGCAGATGGTCAGTTACCGTCAAATACTGGCGCTGGTTATGTAATTCGTAGAATTTTAAGAAGAGGAATTCGTTATGGTTACAGCTTTTTAAATGTAAGGGAACCTTTCATTAATCAATTGGTTGAGGTATTGGTTGACCAAATGGGTGATGTGTTTCCTGAGCTTAAATCACAACAAGACATTATTACCAAAGTAATTAAAGAAGAAGAAGAGAGCTTTTTAAGAACCTTAGCAAAAGGAATACAACGCTCTGAAAATTATTTAGCAACAGCTAATGATAAAACAATTGATGGAAAGTTTGCTTTTGAACTGTATGATACATTTGGTTTTCCGATAGATTTAACTGAATTATTGGCATTAGAAAATGAGTTTCATGTTGATATGCCAGGATTTACTGAAGAGTTAACCAAACAAAAAGACAGGTCTCGAGCAGCAACAAAAATTGAAGCTGACGATTGGATAGAATTAAGAGAAGACGATGTTGAAGAGTTTATTGGTTACGATTATACCGAAGCTGATATTTACATCACAAAATATAGAAAGGTTTCAGCAAAAGGAGAAGAATTTTATCAGTTGGTATTTAACTTAACTCCTTTTTACCCTGAAGGTGGTGGACAAGTTGGAGATACTGGGTTTATTGAATTTAACGAAGAGAAAATTGAAATTTTTGACACAAAGAAAGAGAACAATTTAATTGTACATTTTTCTAAGGAATTGCCTAATAATGTAAATGCTCAATTTATAGCTGTTGTAGATGAAAGTATAAGAGATTTGACAGCTCGTAACCATACTGCAACTCATTTAATGCATCAAGCTTTGCGTGAGGTTTTAGGAACACATGTTGAGCAAAAAGGATCGTTGGTAAATTCAGAGTATTTACGTTTTGATTTTTCTCATTTTCAAAAGGTAACAGACGATGAATTATTTGAAATTGAGAATTTAGTGAACAGTAGAGTTAAAGAAAACTTTGAGTTGAATGAATATCGTGCTATTCCGATAAAAATGGCGGAAGAAAAAGGAGCCATGATGTTGTTTGGGGAGAAGTATGGAGATGTAGTTCGAATGATTGAGTTTGGAGAATCGAGAGAATTGTGTGGTGGAATTCATGTAGAAAATACAAAAGATATTGAGTTGTTTAAAATAAAATCGGAAGGTTCTGTCGCTTCTGGGATTCGAAGAATAGAGGCTTTTACTTCCAAAAAGGCGGCTCGGTGGTTAGCAGATAAGATAGAAGTAATATCAACATATGAACCCTACCTTGAGAAGTTAATCAATTTCGAACCTCGTATTTTACTTTCTAACCTTAAATTAAATTATACTGATGAACATAGTCGTGTTTTGGGAGGTCAAGAACCAATTGTCTATGACTTGAAAGAGAATGAAAAAGATGATCTTTCAATTATTAATAATGCTATAAATAGCTTTTCTCGGATAAAAATTGATAAACATTTAATAGATGCCCTAATAGCTAAAAAGAAAGAACTTTCTAAAGCAGATAAACAAGACAACACAGCACAAACAAAAGCTGTAAAGGAGCAATTACTTGCTCAAGTTGAAGTTGTTAATGGTGTTAATGTTATTGCTCAAAAAATTGAGTTAAACGATAGTGGAGCAATTAAAGATTTAGCGTTTCAGTTAAAAGCACAGGTAGAGAATTTGTTTTTAGTGTTGGGTGCGGAGATAAATGGTAAACCAAGTTTAACCATTGTTGTTTCAGAAGAATTGGCTAAAGCAAAAGACCTACATGCTGGAAATATTATTAGAGAAGCAGCTAAAGAAATGCTTGGTGGAGGTGGTGGTCAGCCATTTTTTGCAACCGCAGGAGGTAGTTATGTTGAAGGTCTTGAGGCTGCTATCGAAAAGTCTAAGAGTTTCTTGAGTTAAAAAAAGGTTAAAAAAGCTAAAGATTTGAATTGCTTTATCAAGACTCTTTAAGTTCGCATCTTCAAATTTTGTTAAAACAACATTAAGAAGTGTGATGAAAACAGTATTTATAATTTGCGGTTTGTTTGCCTGCAGTCTTCTTTTTTCTCAAGAAAGAGATACATCTTTTACCATGTGTGGAGACGGTAAGGCTTGGCCTTATTATCATCCAGATTTAACAATTGAAGGTGATTTTTGGGAAGTAAAAAAACATTTTAGAACTGATTACCCTTTAGACTTATTTAAAACACTAGAAAATAATACGGGAATAATAACAGTTCAATTTAAGGTGAACTGTAAAGGAGAAACAGGTGATTTTTCTACTCAGCAATGTGATTTTAAGTACCAGCCAAACATAATGGACGAACGAATAATTAATTACTTTTTGGCTAAATCAAAAACACTATCAGGTTGGCTTCCAGGAAAAAATGAGGAGGGCGAAGCTGTAAATCATCACAAGTTTTTTTCTTTTAGAATTAAGGAAGGTGTGTTAATTCAAATTCTTCCTAAATAATAATCATGAGATATTTCATTCTATTTTCGGTTATTATTTTGCTTTTTAGCTCTTGTGCTGAAAACGAAACTCAGGCTCAATCCATAGCAGAGAAATACGACATTTCACCTTATTTAACAGGGCTAGATTCAATGGGGTATGATATTGCTAATGACACCCTATTGTTTCAAATTGGATATCAAAATAATTACTATGGTAAATTTGAAAGAGGGAATGCATTGATAGAATATGCTTTATCTAAAAGAGATACAATTACAGAGGATGATTATCATGGATGGTCGGTCCTAAATAGTAAAAATGGGAATTATGCAATTGCCATTGATAAGTTGGAAAAAATGATGAAACTAAACCCTGAAGAGGGTTCTGCTTACTATGGTTGGTTACTATTGTATTACTATCGTGATTATGAAAAAGCTTTGCCAATTTTAGAGCAGTATGATGCTTTAACTCCCGATTTTTCCGATGCTCCAATGGGAGAAGATATCCATTATTTAAAAGGGTTGTGCCACATGCAATTGGGTCGTTATCAGAAAGCAATAGACGAATTTGATACTTACATTAACAATTTGGCTACTACTCATGGTGAAGACTTTGTGGATGTTTACACTTTTGTACAAAAAGGAAGATGTTTAACAAAATTAGGCCGGTTTGAAGAGGCTATTCCATCTTATAAAAAAGCGATTAAGTATTATGAAAAGTGTTCTGAAGCTTATTATTTTATGGGATTAACTCAACTCGAAATGAAAGACAATGATAAGGCATGTAGTAATTTTAATATCGCTTTAGATTTAATCAATAAGGGAAATAAGAGCTCTGATAACTATCTGGAATATTTCCATGAAATTTATCCACAACAAATTGAAATCAGCATTTCCGAATCTTGTCAAAATTAATTATCAATATTTTTTGCTTTAAAGGACTCCTTTTGCCATAAGAAGTTAATGTTATATCGAAGGTATTGAGGCTGCTATCGAAAAAGCAACCAGTTTTTTGAATTAAATGGTTATTTTAGCGTCCCTTTATATTTAGGCGCAGTGATTAAAAAGATTTTATTTTCAGTTTTAACAATTTCGTTGCTAAGTTTTGCAATGCATAAATACTATGTATCTATTACAGAGGCAGAGTATAACTCTGAGAGCAAAACATTTGAAATATCCATTAAATTTATTGGTCACGATTTAGAGAAAGCACTAGATGTATCTGGTACTCCGGAGTTGTTTTTAGGAACACCAAAAGAAATTGAAAATGCAGATGAATACTTAATGAAGTATATCAATCAGCGATTTCATATGGTGGTTGATGGAGAAAGTTTGAATTATAAATTCATTGGTAAGGAAATCAATAATGATGATTTTATTTATTGCTTTATAGAATCGAATAAGCTAGAAACCCCAAAAAAAGTGACTATCAAAAATACATTGCTTACAGAGGTTTTTAGTGAGCAAGCAAATACGGTGTATTTAACTGTAGGAAAACAAAAAATAAATTATTCTTTAAACAAAGGTAAAGTGAGTGATACTCACGAAATAAAATAACAGGCTATGCCTGAAATAATTATTAGAGACATGAGAAAAATTTTATTATTAGCAGTAATTATAGGGGTTGGACAATTGTTTGCTCAAGAAAATTACAATTACAATAAGTTTAAGCAGCTTAAAGAAGAGTTGGCAACACCAAATGTGTATAGAACAGCTTCTGGTGCTCCTGGTCATAAGTATTACCAGCAAAAAGCGAGTTATGTAATTGATTTAACCTTAGATGATGAAAATCAAAAAATTACTGGAAAAGAAACCATTACTTATAAAAATAACTCTCCAGATAAACTAAATTATTTATGGATTCAGTTGGATCAAAACATGAGAGCAAAAGATTCTGACACTAAATTGATTTCTACCAATACAATTGGAGAAAGTATGAGTTTTAGAGAAATAGCTCGTTTACACAATGATTTTGATGGCGGTTTTAAATTAGACTATGTTAAAAGTGGTTCAGGTAAGGATTTAAAGTACACAGTAAATAAAACCATGATGCGTATTGATTTACCAACGCCTTTAGCTCCTGGAGCTACTACATCTATAAAAATTGGATGGTGGTATAACATCAATAATAGAGATGAAATTGGTGGTCGTTCTGGATATGAATATTTTAAAGAAGATGATAATTACTTATACACCATTGCACAGTTTTATCCTAAAATGGCTGTTTACAATGAAGTAGAAGGATGGCAACATAAACAGTTTTTAGGGAGAGGAGAGTTTACCTTGACTTTTGGAGACTATAAAGTGAACATTACAGTTCCTGCCGATCATATAGTTGGAGCTACAGGAACATTAACTAATGCCTCTTCAGTTTTAACTTCTGAGCAAAGAGCAAGATTTAAAAAAGCAAAAACAGAATATTTAAAACCTGTTATAATAGTTACACAAGCAGAGGCAGAAGAAAAAGAAAAAACAAAGTCGAAAGGAACCAAAACATGGTCGTTTAGTGCTACCAATGTTCGTGATTTTGCTTTTGCCAATTCACGTAAGTTTATATGGGATGCAATGACAGTTAAGTACAATGGTAAATCATCTATTGCAATGAGTTATTATCCTAAAGAAGGAAATCCATTGTGGGAGAAATATAGTACAAGAGTTGTTGCTCATACAATTGCTTCATATTCTAAACATACTTGTGATTATCCTTATCCAGTTGCTATTTCAGTTCATTCTAAAAGTATAGGAATGGAATATCCAATGATATGTTTTAATGGTGGTAGACCAGAAAAAGATGGAACATATTCTGAGCGTACAAAATATGCGATGATTGGAGTAATTATTCATGAAGTTGGACATAACTTTTTTCCGATGATTATTAACTCTGATGAAAGGCAGTGGACTTGGATGGATGAAGGCTTAAATACGTTTACACAATATTTATGTGAGCAAGAATGGGAAAGAGATTATCCTTCAAGAAGAGGTCCAGCTTATAAAATTGTGGATTATATGAAAGGAGATAAAAAGTACATTTCTCCAATTATGACCAATTCAGAATCTATCCAACAGTTTGGAAATAATGCTTATGGAAAACCAGCAGCAGCTTTGAATATTTTACGAGAAACAGTAATGGGAAGAGAACTTTTTGATTACGGATTTAAAGCGTATGCTAATCGTTGGAAGTTCAAGCATCCAACGCCAGAAGATTTTTT
>JAESUI010000333.1 GCA_016763135.1 Flavobacteriales bacterium | reverse complement strand
TTATACGGTGTTAGCAAACGTAGTATTTCCCAACTTTCATTCATTTTTCACAAAGATTCAAGAATCACCTTTACCAGTCTTTCTAATTCTTTATCTTTAAAAAGACAAGATTTGTGTTTGTCAATATCTGAGAGCTCTATTTTGATTGTCATATTATTACTTGTTATGTGTATTTTCTTAATTTGACTATCTTCATTATATGCTATATAAGCATTATCGCCTAAATTCTTTAAATTGGTTATTTTATTGAATCCAATTGATTTTAGAACTTTTTTATTAAGTTCAATTTTAGTTATAATTTCTTTGAATTTGTCTGCAGATGTGCTGATTAATATTTGAAAATCAAAGTTATCCTTGTCTGAATACACCTTATATTGACATCGAGAAGAAACCCCATAATTATTACTGACTTCAAACTTTGGGGTTTTGTCTTCAGAAAAGCAAAAGGATGAAAAATCTATTGATTCAAAAAGTGCTTTGCAATCTGAATTGGGTATATACTCTTTTTTATTTTGATTATTTTTTCCGGAGAGGTCCGTTTCAATTACTATATTATTCTTATTGTCTGAATTTTTATTTTTTGAATTGTTCCCACAGGAAAGACTTATTGTAGTGAGGATAATAAGGATTAAATAATAGTTTGTTTTTTTCATTATATTGATTGTTTGCTAACAACTGGATATGTGTCACTAGTGACAACATACACAGATTATATGTTCACTTCAAATTTAGTCAATATTTATTGACACCTACTTTCAGAACTCCAAGTGTTGAGGTAAACGGTTTTCAGGGTAATGTCACCCATCTTTTTTTCAAAGGTTTGCACTTTTCCGGGAACTAATAAATAGTTTCCGTACATATTGGGGTAGTAGCGCAACATTAATTTTTTGCAGGTTATGGAGGCGCCCCTAACAGTGTATACTTTAATAATAGCCATACGCTTACCAACAGAAACAACTTTATAAGAATCGAAAAACAAGCGTTTTTCAACGAGTTTTTTCTCGTCTATCATAGCAACTTCATCAGGATGCAAGAAACCCATAGTACGTTTACCTGCTTTTAGATAATCCATAAATTTGGTTATTAGAATAACGGTATTTAAGGTTTTAGGAACGTAGATTTCACTACTAACAAACTTGTTTTTAGAAGGGACAATGGTATCAGTTTCTAGTACAATATTCGATGCTGTTGAGCTAAGCGTGGCAAAGCTCATTACAAATACGAATATTACTAAATTGTACCTCATATTCTTTCTTAATCGTCATTGCGAAGAAATGAATCAATCTCTCTTTATGTAGATTGCGGGTTTTACCCACAATGACGGATTGCAACCTTTTAATCAATTATTAAGCCAATAAAAACGAAACGTTTTTAGAATGGCAAATCGTCATCCTCTGCAGGAGCATCATCAATTGCAGGAGCAGGAGCTGCACCACCAGCAACAGGAGCTGCTGCACCAGCTGCAGTAATTTTCCATGCGTCAATGTTGTGGTAGTATTTACCATTAAATTCACGAGAAGAAATATTAAAAGCTACTTCAACTTCTTGTCCAGCACCAAAATCTCTTAACATTACAATTTTATCATCACCAAAAAGACTGAAACATACTTCAGGATTGTATTGAGCACCTGTGTCAATAACAAAACCTTGTTTTTTCCATTCTTTTCCGGCTTTACTTGTACCGCTTTCTACTTCTAATACTTTGGTAATTCTTCCTTTTACTGCTAAACTCATATTTCTATTTTTTAATTGGAAAACAAATTTAATTATAAGGGATTTGTTATGCGATTTTAGATTTCATATTTTATTAACAATTTAAAATTCTATATACTTGTATAACATGAAATGTAAAAATTGCAACGAAGAGTTAAGTGGACAAGAGAAGTTTTGTGCCAACTGTGGGCAGAAGAATATTGATAAATTGACTTTAAAATACATTTTAAGTCAGTTTGTAGAAGATATCTTTAATGTAGATTCCAAAGTATTTAAAACACTTAAGTTTTTAACAATTAAGCCAGGATTATTAACCAAAGAATATATAGAGGGTAAAAGAGTTCAGTATGTTCCACCAATACGGTTGTATATAGTGTTGAGTGTTATTTTCTTCTTTTTGATTTCTGTTTTTGATTCAGGCGATAAAGTGGATGAAACACCTAGTTTTACTTTTAATTATCCAGCTGAAATTGCACAAAGTTCAGATACAGTAGGGGTAAAAGATTCAGCAGTTACTGGTACCACATTTTTTATTGGTGGTGAGAATGTTATTGTGCCAGCAACCGAATTAAAAAGAATGTATTATGAAGGTAGATTGGAAGAAGGATTAGATTCTTTAACAGCTGATATGCCTGGTTTTGCAGGGTATGTTTCTAAGAAGTTAGCAATTGCACAAGTTGATGATAAAGGATTTATGGATATTTTAAGAGACCAATTCTCTTTATTTCTCTTATTGTTTTTACCATTCTTTGCGTTATTGTATGCTACTGTTTTTAGTGGAAGCAAAAAAGGTTTTATTGGTCACTTAATTTTTAACTTACATTTAAATTCCTTTGTTATTTTCTCATTGTTGATAGAGATGTTTGTCGCATTATTGTTTAGGGGTAATGAAACTTTAGATACTATTTGGTCATTGACGATCTTTTTGTTCGGACAATATTATATAATAAAAGCTGTGATGGTTTTTATAATCGCAAATGGTTTATAGCACTCTATAAGTATTTTCTTTTAGTTTTTGGCTATGCTGTACTGGCGTTAGTGTTTATTGTTTTTGTTTTCTTCTCTTCTATAATAGCTGTTTAAATAACTATTCCAAAAACAAATTTTGCCAATAAATAAAACACTCCGGTAACAATAACAATTCCTAAGAGGTTAAAGAGAATTCCAGCCCTTATCATTTGTTTTATTTTAACATGACCAGAGCCAAAAACAATGGCTTGTGTGGGCGATGCTATTGGCATCATAAGAGCACAACTGGCAGAAAGTGTTGCTGGTATCATTAAAATTCTTGGATCTAATCCTAAAACAGCACTTGCCTTAGCTAATATTGGTAGTATTAGGTTTGTTGTAGCTGTGTTAGAAGTTATTTCGGTTAAAAAGGTTAATACCGTACAAACAATAATGATAATTAAGATTGGTGAATCAATTCCAATATTGGCTATTACATTTCCAATAATAGTAGATAAACCACTGCTGTTAAAACCACCTGCAATGGCAAATCCACCACCAAATAATAATAAAATTCCCCAAGGTAATTCTCTTACTTTACTCCAAGTCAACAACATTTCTTTCGGTTTGTCTTTAGACGGAATCATAAACAGTAGGAGAGAAGTGGCAACAGCAATTGAAGCATCACTCACCATTTCTAATCCTAACGCACTTCTCCATCCATGTATGGTAAATGATTCGCTTAATGTAATATCAGAGCCAGTTACCCATAAAATTGCAGCAGTTAAGAATATTAAGCCTGATGCTAATTCATCTCGTCTCAGTTTACCTAAATCCTTTAACAAATCTTTAATAATGTCTTTGTTTTTAAATACTTGAATTTTAGGCATTCTAAAAATCACTTTGGTCATTAGCAACCATCCCGTAAATAAGAAAGTAATAGAAATAGGTAAGCCCATCATCATCCATTGAGTAAAACCAATTGCTGGTAATTCAGGAAATAGCTCGTGGTACATTTCCATAAAGACAAGGTTAGGAGGAGTTCCAATTAATGTTGCCATACCTCCAATGTCAGCAGCATAAGCTATTCCTAACATTAGTGCTACAGCAAATTTTGATAAGAAGTTTTTAGAATTTTTAACTTCTTTTATTTCTTCTATAATGGATAATCCGATTGGCATCATTACCATAACAGATGCTGTATTAGAAATCCACATGCTTAACCCTGCGGTAGCTACCATAAAACCAAGTACTAAGTTTGCAGGTTTACTTCCTATAAGATTTACAATGTGTAGAGCTATTCGTTTATGGAGGTTAGAGTTCTGAATTCCTTGAGCAAGCATTAACCCTCCTAAAAATAAGAAGATGATTTCTTTACCAAAAAATAAAGCCGTTGATTTGGTGTCAAGTATTCCAAAAAGCGGAAATAGAAATATAGGAAATAAAGAAGTTATGGCAATTGGGACAACTTCAAAAATCCAAAATACAGCCATTACAATTACAATGGCAGCCATTATTGGAGCTTGTGGGTATTCTGCTGATGGAACAAAAAAATAACAAGCAAAAGCTAGTGCTATCCCTAGCATACCAAAGAACCATTTGTTTTTGAATAGCCTGTATTTACTCATCAGATTTTAGGTTGATTAATTTTTTATAATAAATCAATAATGGAAAGATAGAGATAAAAATAAATATACCACTAATAACGTATGCCCATGTTATATTGCTGCCTTTCGCAAAAAAAGTAAGAGAAAATAGTGTGATAAAGGCAAATCGTATCATTATGTTTGTTGTCTGGAAAACACTTCCTGCCCTGCCAATGATGTGATTTGGAATATGATTGAACAAGTAAGTGATTCTTAAAATACGTGTTCCAGCATTGGTTAAACCTAAAACAAAGCAAACAAAAATTAACATTGCTGAGCTTTGAGTAAAAGCCGTTAACTCAAATACGATGAGACTAATAACCATCATAATAATAATGGCTTTAATGGTATTGGTTTTTTTGAAAACCCATCTTATCCCTATCCCAGAAAGTAAAGCTCCCATAGCGTAAAGCATTTCTGCACCTGCATAAATAGCGGAGTTTCCTTCTAAATGGTTGTTTACATAAATGGGCATTAGTTGATGGATGTGAATTAGAAGCATTGCAAAAATAGCGTAAGAGCTAATTCCAAAATGAAAGAGTAACGGTGTTTTCTTTAAAAATGCTGCACCTTGTTTTAATCGTTGGAATATAGAGCCAGTATCAATAATCTTCTTTTTAACAGAAGTGTACTTAATCATTAAAATCAACAAAAAAGCCAAGAAATAAGTACAAGCATCCATTAAAAATATTTTATGTAAACTCCAAGGTTTAATGCTGATGTTAAGGTTTTCTAAGCCTATGTTACTTAAAAACTCTTGGTTAACACCAGTAATTAAAATAGCAGCAAAAGCTCCAGATAAAACGCTTGTTGCCTGACCTTGAACTTCTATTATGGAATTAATTTTCCCATAATTTTTCTTTTCGGTTATCTCTTGTCCGAAAGCGTATAGAGTAGGATAGTGTACGTTATAAATAAACATGGTGGTGCAAAAAACTACACCAACTAAAACCACTGGAATTTCTCCAAAATAAAAACCTGAAGCAGCAACAGAACCAATTATCAGAGCGCCAAATAATGAGATTAGTAGGAAGATATTTTTTCGAGGATAACGATCAACTAAAGTTCCTACATAAAGCCCCCAGAACAAGGTTAAAAAGGTTGCCGTTCCATAGATTGCTCCAAAAGTAGAACTTGCGCCAAGAATATCTGAAAAATACCAAGGAATTGCTAGCATACTTATGCCTTGTGCAAAGCCAGAAACAGCATTAGCAGCAATTAGTAAGTATAAGGCACTTTTGTTTTGCATTGATTATTTTTGAGGCGTAAAAGTAATAAAATCATTGTCATCCTGAGCCGAGTCGAAGGGTAGATGTAAAGGTTGAAAATGAAACAATATTTCAAAAATATGTCTTATGATAGAGCACGAGAAAAGGCAATGCGTTATTGTTCTTATCAAGAAAGGTGTGTGTTGGATCTAGAAAAAAGGTTTTATGCTTGGAATGTGAAAAACTCGGACTGGGATAAGATTCTTGATTACTTGATTGAGGAAGGTTTTTTAAACGAAAACCGTTATGTGGTAGCTTTTGTGAGAGGGAAATTTAGAATTAAAAAATGGGGGAAGAATAAAATTAAAATGGGATTAATGACTAAACGTACTTATGATGAAAAATTATTTGATACTGTTTTTGAAGCTGAAATAGAGGAGGAAGACTACCTAAAAACCATTAAAGATTTAATTGGAAAGAAAACACTATTGATCAATGAAGATGATGAATTGAAAAGACGTGATAAATTGTATCGCTATATGTTAGGGAAAGGGTATGAGTCTGAATTAATCGTTAAAGAATTGAATGTTACTTAATCAATATTTTTTCTTTGATTACATCAAAGCCAAAAAGACCTTCAGAAATTGTGAGTTTTAAAAATCGTTTATCGATATTTCATTTGGAGGAATGTCTGTTAATTCTACTATTTTTCGTTCTTTAGAAAAGAAGTTGTTCTCTAAAACAACCCCAATAGATTTGTAGTTTTCTTCTCCTTCAAAATATATTTTTTCAATTTTGTACTGGTGTGTGTATGAGTTAGAAACAAAGGTGAAATTGAGGAATAAGAATAAACCTGTTAAAAATGGAGCAGCCCCTAAAACATTAAATATTATCATTTCATATTTCACAAAATGAAACCATTTACTGTAAAGCCTAAGTGGAATTAAAAAACCGATTACGGCAAATGCTGCT
Source organism: Flavobacteriales bacterium (assembly GCA_016763135.1). Classification (GTDB taxonomy): domain Bacteria; phylum Bacteroidota; class Bacteroidia; order Flavobacteriales_E; family Vicingaceae. Next base: position 8,291 of record JAESUI010000333.1, on the reverse strand, counting down.
ATAAATTTTGAAAGATCAAGAATGTCGATTAAAGTGTAAGAGTAATAACCAACGCATAAAACAAACCCAATAAAAAAACCAAGAATAGAAACTAGCATTGCTTTAAAGCTTCTGTCGTGCGTTGGTTTATAATCTTCTGGTGTAGTTGCTATGTGTTTATCTATCCTATGGTTTTTCAATTATTATTGGTTTAGAAAAGGATTCTGGCTTCTTTCGAAGCCTATTGTTGTGCTCGGTCCATGACCAGAATACACTGTGAAATCATCATCTAAAGTTAGTAATTTAGTTTTAATACTCTCTATTAATGTATTGTAATCGCCACCGGGCAAGTCAGTTCTGCCAATACTGCCTTGAAATAAAACATCTCCATTAATTACAAATTTTTCTTCTTGAGCAACAAAAATAATATGGCCAGCGCTGTGCCCTGGAGCGTATAAAACATTTAACTCTGAGTTTCCAAATTTAATTACGTCACCATCTTTTAGCAATGTTGTTGGTTCTGGAGATTTATCTATGTTAAACCCAAAAGTATGTCCATATTCTGGTGTTGCGTGTAGGGTTGGTAAATCATTTTCGTGTATTTCTAACCCAATATTGTACTTAGATGCTACAAAACTATTACCTAAAACATGGTCTATGTGGCAATGTGTATTTAGTAGCTTAACGGGGATTAGTTCGTTCTCAGTAATGAATTTGTCAAGTTCTTGTTCTTCTTCGTTACTGTAGCAACCAGGGTCAATAATAACACATTCTTTTATTTCGTCAAATAAAATATAAGTGTTCTCTTGAAAACCGTTAAAGGTGAAATAATGTATACTAATCATCGTTTAAAATATTGTTTTAATAGTTGTAAAAGTATTTACAATCCTTATAAAATCACTATTTTTACAGATAAACTTTACTCAAAAAAATAAAAACATTTACTAATTATATCATCCTTTCTCTATTGGTATTAGGAGCTTTCCTCTTCACTAATAACTTAAATGCACAGTTCTATAACGGAACCCATGTGGGTTTTGGTAAAAACAGGGTGCAATACGATTATTTTGAATGGAAATATTATCGTTATTCACAGTACGAAACTTATTTTTATACCGGAGGTAAAGAGTTAGCTGTATATACCGCTAAAGTTGCACGTAAGCATATAAAAGATCAAGAAACTTTCTTTGAATATGATTTAAGAGATAGAATCCAATTTATTATATACAATAAGCAATCTCATTTTAAGCAAAGTAATGTTGGACTAAGCCTTGAAAATGGAGAGCTTGGAGGTATTACTAATATAATGGGGTCTAAGGTTTACATCTATTTTAATGGGGATCACGATGATTTTAGTCGTCAGATTAAAGAAGGCATTGCTCAAGTTTTAGTAAACCAGCAGATTTATGGTTCTAACTGGAGACAAGTACTCAAGAATTCAAGTTTAATGTCTGTTCCAGAATGGTATCAGAAAGGGCTTACCTCATACATTTCTAAAAAATGGAGCCCAGAAATAGAGAATAGTGTGAGGGATGGGGTTACTTCTGGTAAGTATAGAAAATTTAATCGCTTATCAGATAAAGATGCAATTATTGCTGGACATTCTTTGTGGGCGTACATTGTTGATACTTATGGAGAAGCTGTTATTCCGAATATTCTATACATGACTCGTGTTACACAAAGTATTGAAAAAGGATTTCTTTATGTATTGGGTGTATCTATGAAAAGCCTTACAAAAGAATGGTATAAATATTATTCAAATGAGTACAAAGAATTTTCTGAAACTGATGAAGAAGATTATTTAGCTAAAGAAATCTTTAAAATCAGAAAACGAAGAGATTATTCAGAATTTAAAATGAGTCCTGATGGTAATAATTTTGCTTTTGTAACCAATCAATTAGGGCAGTACAAAATTTATATATACTACAAGGATAATGACAAGAAATATAAAATTTACAAAAAGGAATTTAAGCTCGATCGAATAAATGATAAATCATATCCTATTTTAGAATGGAATCCTTCAAGTGAAGTGTTGGCATTTGCTACAGAAGAAAAAGGCATTTTGTTAATGCATTTTTTCGACATTAATTCTGGAGGAATTAAAGTGAAAGCAATCTTTAACATGGAGAAAGTTACCGCTATGGATTATTCAGATAGTGGTAAAGAGATGGTTTTTTCTGGAGTTTATAAAGGACAGTCAGATTTATATATATATTATGTGGGACCGAATTCTCATAAAAAATTAACTAATGATCTTTATGATGATTTAGAACCAAGATTTATCGAAAACTCTACAAAAATTGTATTCACATCAAATCGATTAACAGATTCTTTAGGTTACCAACCAACAGATTCTGAATTATTCATGAATCAAAAAGATATATGGGTATTAGATTATCAATCTGAAGATAAAAAACTAACAAGGGTTACTAATACACCAAATTTTTCTGAAAAGCAACCTGTGGGAATTGATTCTGTACTATACTACTTAGGAGATGAAAATAACATTTTAGCTAGGTACAGTGCGGTTAAAGATAGTTTTATTACACATATTGATACTTCAATTCATTACTATCATTTTTACGATGCAAGACCAGCGACTGTTAATTATAATAGAGGATTGGATGAGCATAATATTACACCATTTGGAAAGTATACCGAAATTTTAAAAGATGATTATAAATACCATCTATTGGTGAGAGATTTAAATGAAAAACCGGAAGAAAAATCTACATTTAATAGCGTAAATATTAATGATTCTACAGAGAAAAATCAAGTTATAGTGCCATTTAAGGATGATGTTCCAATTTTATTGAAACCCACTTTAGTTCCAAAAGATTCAACAGCAAAAAATGATATAGATATTAATCATTATGTTTTTGAGAATGAAAAAGGTAAGGTGCAACGTAATACTATTGTTATTGGGAATGATTCTAAGGCTAAAAAAGATAGTATATGGAAAAAGTTTAAAGTCCCCAATCAACGAAATTATAACATATCATTTTTCAATGATAATTCAGCCCTTAAGTTGAGTAACTCTTTTGTTAATGCAGAATACCAACAATTTACAGGGGGTCCATACCAAAGTCCTGGAATAGGAGCATTAATTAAATTTGCAACTATTGATTTATTTGAAGATCATAAAATATATGGAGGAATAAGAATTTCATCAGGTACCAGAGAATACTTCATGACTTATCAAAATTTATTAAGAAGAACTGATAAAGAATACACTTTTTCTAGAACGACTTCTAATAGAGATAATGGATTTAATGCTTTTGGCTTATCAACTAATTCTTTAAAATACTCCATTAAGTACCCTTTTAGCGAAGTGACAAGCATTAGAGGGACGCTTACAGCAAGGAATGATAATATAACAGTTAAGTCTACAGATATTAATACTTTAAACGCATCTAACCTTAGAGAATATAGGGCAATAGGTAAAATTGCTTTTGTGTTTGATAACACAAGACACAAAATGACCAATATCTATTATGGAACTAAATTTAAGTTGTTTGGAGAGTATTATCAAGAATTAGGAGATGGATCATTTGTATCTACTAATAATCAATTTCATGATAATGGCGATGTAAAGGGTAAGGGCGATGGTGTAAATGGAAACATGCAAGTTGTTGGTCTTGATTTAAGACATTCTCAAAAAATAAGTAGAGAAATTGTTTGGGTTAATAGATTGGCAGGAAGTTCATCTTTTGGTTTTGAAAAATTAATTTATTACTTAGGAAGTGTTGATGATTGGATTCCGATAGGGCAAGAACAATTTATTAATCAAGATGATATTGATTTTTCTGTTAATTATCGTTACCATGCTTTAGCCGCTAATATGAGAGGGTTTCCTCAAAACATTAGAAGAGGAACTAATTTTGCGGTGATCAATAGTGAATTAAGAATTCCAGTGTTTAAGTATTTTATAAGACGACCAATACGTTCTCAATTTATTAGAAACTTCCAAATCATTGGGTTTACTGATGTAGGTTCGGCATGGAATGGGCTTAATCCGTGGAGTAAGGAAAATAGACTGAATAAAGACGTAATTACTGATGGCCCAATAACAGTAACTGTATTTAAAAATATTGATCCTATAGTGGCAGGTTATGGTTTTGGATTTAGAACAACTTTATTAGGTTACTTTTTAAGGTTTGATTGGGCTTGGGGAATTGAAGATGGAGTAAGTAAGGATAAACCAATATTTTATTTCTCATTAAGTTTAGATATATAATTATGAGTATTACAACATTATTAATATTAGCATGTATTGGCGTTTTTGCAGGTATAGTTAGTGGTATGATTGGCATTGGAGGAGGATTGATTATTGTTCCTTCATTACTTTATTTACTAGGTGTTAATCAATTTGGTGCACAAGGAACAAGTATTGCGGCAATGCTTCCGCCTATAGGGATTTTAGCGGCCTATAATTATCATAGAGCAGATGCTGTTAATTGGAAATATGCATTGATAATTTCTGCTACATTTATAATAGGAGGATATTTAGGCTCTAAATTGACAATAAACTTTATTAGTGAATCTGCCTTAAAAAAGATTTTTGGTGTATTGATGCTAATAGGAGCAATAAAAATGATTTTTTTCTCTAAATAGGATGGAAGAATTATTAAAACTCATAAAAGAAAAAGCTGCTTCATATAAAGAGGAAGTAATAGCAATTCGTAGACATATTCACCAAAACCCAGAACTTTCTTTTGAAGAGTTTAATACCTCTAAATATGTTTGTTCTAAGCTTGAAGAGTTTGGTGTAGAATATCAATCAGGTATTGTTAAAACAGGGATTGTTGGTTTAATAAAAGGGAATAATCCAGAAAGTAAAACAATCGCATTAAGAGCAGATTTAGATGCATTGCCAATAGTTGAGGAAAATGATGTTCCTTATAAATCTGTTAATGAAGGTGTAATGCATGCTTGTGGCCATGATGTTCATACCGCATCTTTATTGGGTGTCGCAAAAATATTAACGGAGGTAAAAGATCAATTTGAGGGAACTGTTAAATTAATTTTTCAACCAGGAGAAGAACGATTGCCAGGAGGAGCTTCATTAATGATAAAAGAAGGAGTTTTAGAGAATCCTGCACCAAAATCTATTATAGGACAACATGTTTATCCGCAATTAGAAGCAGGTAAAGTTGGTTTTAGAAGTGGAATGTATATGGCCTCTACTGATGAGTTGTTTATGACCGTTAAAGGTAAAGGTGGTCATGCAGCTTTGCCACATTTAAATGTTGACCCTATTTTGATTACTGCACACATCTTAACTTCATTACAACAAATTGTAAGCAGAATGAGTCATCCTACATCACCAACTGTGTTATCTTTTGGTAAAATTATTGGAAATGGAGCAACTAATATTATTCCAGACAAGGTTGAGTTAGAGGGGACTTTTAGAGCAATGGATGAACAATGGAGAGAAGAAGCCCATGTCAAGATGAAGAAAATGGCAGAATCCATTGCAGAAAGCATGGGAGGGGAATGTGAATTTAAAATTTTGAAGGGTTATCCTTTTTTGGTTAATGATAAAACTACTACAGAAAATGCAAAACAATCGGCTATTGAGTTCTTAGGAAAAGAGAATGTAATTGATTTAGACCTTAGGATGACTGCTGAAGATTTTGCTTACTATTCTCAACTAAAACCTGCTTGTTTTTATAGATTAGGTATTAAAAATGAATCAGAGAACATAACCTCTGGATTGCATACATCAACTTTTAATATTGACGAGCGTGCAATAGAAACATCTATTGGTTTAATGGCCTGGATAGCAGTAAAAGAATTGAAGAATTAATTACTTCCCGTCTTCCTTTGCTTCTTTTTCTAACTTATCCAATTCATCTTCATCTTTATTCGTGCCATTTCCATTAGACCCAGCTCCATCTTCGATGATTAACTTACCTTTCTTTTTATCTTTATTGTCTGCATCGTCTTCATCACTCATAAACTTTCTCATAATCATATCCTCTTGAGCAGCTTTTTTTGCTTTAGCCTTTCTTTCTTCCATCTTCTTTTTATCCAACTCGTCTGGATCATATTTTTTGAATACATCAATGAGTTTTTTTGCTTTGTCGGCATTTTCATAATCACCTATACTTCTTAGAATTTCTTCAGCTAATAACATTCCATAAGCTAAAACTGAAGAAGTAGCTTTAGAAGGAATAAAGTTTTCATCAATAGCTTTCATTGCTGCGGCTAATGTTTTTTTTCCTTCAACAGCATTTTTAGATTTCATTTCACCTATTCCTTGCCATAATAGTAATACTGGATCATTTGGAATAGCTCTATATGCTTTTTTATAGAGTGAAGCAGACTTTCTAAACTTATCATTTAAGTATAGCATTTGTGCTAATTTATTGGAGGTATCAGCAACTAATATGAAAAAATCGTTGTTATCTGCTACTGTTTCAGAGTAATCAGGGTAGTATTTTTTAACCTTTTTCATGATCTTATAATACTTGTAAAGGTGTTTTTGTGCCATTTTTAAAGGCTGAGGAAATTTAGAATTTCTTTCACCAAAATCAAATTTACCTGGTCTTCTAGACATTTCGTAGTAAGCCTTTGCTGCGTATAAGTATATTGCAGGATGCTTTTTATAAGAGTCACTTTGCATCATAGCTTCGCTTTTGTACACTACTATATCAAATTTTTCATCAACAAATAAAAATGTTAAGTCGTCTATTTTTTTTCCAGCTTTTTGGGCGTATAATTTTGTAGAAACTACTAACAAAACAATACCTATTACCATTATTTTTTTCATCGTATTTTTATTTTAGAATTTAAAAGTAAAAAATTACCAGATTAGTTACAAAGATAATGCCTAATTAATCAAACTATTCTACTTTTGTTAAAAATTATAGATTATGGATAATCGAATTCAAGTTACAAAGGATGATAGCAAGCTTGAAATAGTGATTAAAGCATTTTACGATGAAAATAAACAAAAAATGCTCTTGTTATGGATTGTGCTATTTTCTTTCTGTGGCATAGCTATCTTATCACAGTTTTTTGAAGATTATGATTCAGGAACAAAAGTATTCTTTGGTGTTTATGTAGCTTTCTGGTTGTTTTTTGAGTTTAAGGTGATTTATGCCTACCGATGGAGAAAGTATGGTGAAGAAAAAATTATAATAGAAAATAATCAATTGTTTTTAATTAAAACGATAGGTAAAAGAGGGATAACCCAACAATTTAGTTTAGATGAGATAAAATCAATAGATTTTTATAAGGATGCTAATGGTGGATTTGTAAAATCGATGAATACTTCTTATTGGAATATTAATAAGTACCAGTTGATGATTGAGTTAGAAAAAACTGTTATTCCTTTTGCTATTGATCTTGAGAATAGAGATGCAAAACAACTCTTAAACGAGATTAGAAATTTTAATCAGAAATCTTAAAAATACTTGTTTTCACTCTTTTGGTGTTTACACCATCTATTACTTCTTCTAAAATTAATTGTTGTGCTTTTTTGTTTTCAAACACTTCTTTTAAATTATTAATTACTCCAACTGGAATGTTTAGTTCTAAAAAATGAGACATTAATTCATCTTTAGTTTGTCGATTAAAAAAAGGTTTTAAATCAGCGTCTAATGCTTTTCTATTTTTAACTCTTAATTGGTTGTTTTTGTATTTTTCATTGTCGATTATTTCATTAGCTCCAATAATGTTAAGTAGCATTTCAAAATGTTTATTGTTGCCAATGGCAAGTACTAATAGTTTTCCATCCTTAGTTTTGAAAGTTTCTCCATAAGGAGCAATATTGGGGTGTAACGATCCAATTGGTTGTGGAATAAATTGATTCATTAGCCAATTAGTTGCTTGATTTTTCAAGGATGATAATGCTGTATCATACAATGAAACTTCAACCAATGAACCTTTGCCAGTTTTTTCTTTTTTTAATAGAGCAAGTAACAAGCCTTCCTTTAATTGATGAGCAGCAAGCACATCGATTATAGCAATTGGCATTTTAATAGGCCCGCTAGATTCATTTCCATTCATAGACATAAATCCTGTTTCAGCCTGCAATACTACATCGTATGCAGCTCTTTTACTGTTAGAGCCATATCCATTTATTTCGCCATAAATCAGGTCGGAATTATATTTTTTTAAAGTGTTGTAATCCATACCCAATTTAATATCATCACCTGGTTTAAAATTGGCGATTACAATGTCAGCCTCTTTTATTAAATCATAAACTTTCTCTTGATCATATTTATTTTAGGTTTAAAAAGAGATATTCCTTATGCCAATTAACGGCAGAAAAATATGCAGAGACCTTGGCATTCTTATCTTCA
>JAESUI010000332.1 GCA_016763135.1 Flavobacteriales bacterium | reverse complement strand
GCTTCAGTATATCTCATTGCTGCTGGACTATCTCCATCAACAGAACCAAAGTTTCCTTGTCCATCAACCAACATATATCTTAATGACCATTCTTGAGCCATACGTACCATAGAATCATAAACAGCAGTATCTCCATGTGGATGATACTTCCCTAATACTTCCCCTACAATTCTTGCAGACTTTTTAAATGGGCTATTCGCTCTAACTCCCAAATCCAACATTCCATACAATATTCTTCTATGTACTGGTTTTAGACCATCTCTTACATCTGGAAGTGCTCTTGAAACAATTACTGACATCGAATAATCGATGTAAGCAGATTTCATTTCTTCTTCTATATTTATTCGTATTATTTTTTCTCCTTCAGCCATATTTTATGTGATTTTTCTTCTAAATTTTATACCTTATTAAAGACCTTCGAAAATACGCATAATCAATATCAAAAAAGGTGTGTTTTTATGCTTACTTACTAACAAAATTCTGTTGAAAAACGTGTTTTTTATAACATAGCTATAATTACTTATATTATTATTTTTGATTTAGTTCAATTAATCCTAATTTTAGTGATATTGAGTAATAAATAAAAGTATATGGACGCAAATTTTTCAGCAAAAGTTAAAGATGTAATAACATTTAGCAAAGAAGAAGCCTTGAGGCTTGGTCATGACTACATAGGTGTTGAACATTTATTGTTAGGTATTATTAGAGAGGGAAATGGCCTTGCTGTTAAAATCCTTGCCAACTTAGGTGTTGATTTAAAAGAATTAAGAAAGAAAATAGAAGCTTCTACTAAAGTTGGTAACGGTTCAAATACACAACTTTCAAACATTCCATTAGTAAAACAAGCAGAAAAAGTATTAAAGATTACTTATTTAGAAGCGAAAGTTTTAAAGAATAATATAATAGGAACAGAACATTTATTGTTGTCAATTTTAAAAGGAGAAGATAATATTGCTACCAATGCATTGAACGCACTTAATATAAACTATGAATCAGTAAAGGATGAAGTGGAAATCTTAAATGTTGTTGAAGACGAGACTCCAAAAGCTGATTTCCCAAATAGCCCCACTGATGGTGATGATGAGGATGATGCAGATCCAAATAAAGGATTTATGGGTAGTTCAAGTGGGGCCTCAAAAGGAAATTCAAAATCTAAGACTCCTGTTTTAGATAATTTTGGTAGAGATTTAACCAAATATGCTGAGGATGGAAAGTTAGACCCTATTGTTGGTCGAGAGAAAGAAATTGAAAGAGTTTCTCAAATACTAAGTAGGAGAAAAAAGAACAACCCTATCTTACTTGGTGAACCTGGTGTTGGTAAATCTGCTATAGCTGAAGGTTTAGCATTAAGAATTGTTCAGAAAAAAGTATCAAGGGTGCTTTTTGGAAAGAGGATAGTTACACTTGATTTAGCTTCATTAGTTGCAGGTACAAAATATAGAGGTCAATTTGAAGAAAGAATGAAGGCTGTAATGAATGAACTGGAAAAATCGCCAGAAATCATTCTGTTTATAGATGAGATACACACTATTATTGGTGCTGGTGGAGCTTCGGGTTCTATGGATGCTTCCAACATGTTTAAACCTGCTTTGGCGAGAGGTGAAATGCAATGTATTGGAGCAACTACTTTAGATGAATACAGACAATACATAGAGAAAGATGGAGCTTTAGCTAGAAGATTCCAGAAAGTGATAGTTGAACCAACTACAGTTGAAGAAACAATTGAAATTTTAGAAAATATTAAAGAAAAATACGAAGACCACCATAATGTTACTTACACTGCTGAAGCAATCAAAGCCTGTGTTAAGTTGACGGATAGATATATGACTGACAGATTTTTGCCAGATAAAGCCATTGATGCTTTAGATGAAGCAGGGTCAAGAGTTCATATTACGAACATAAAGGTTCCCAAAAACATTATTGAAATTGAGAAAAAGATTGAAGACATCAAAAGCCAAAAGAATCATGTAGTTAGGAGTCAAAAATATGAAGAGGCCGCTCAATTAAGAGATAGTGAAAGAACATTATTAAAGGAACTTAATATTGCTAAGAAAGCATGGGAAGATGAAACTAAGAATCATAAAGAGATTGTTAGCGAAGATAATGTAGCTGAAGTTGTTGCTATGATGACAGGTATCCCTACTCAACGTATAGCTCAAGCTGAAGGAGATCGTTTAGCTCACATGGGAGAGGAAATCAATGATAAAGTTATTGGTCAAGATGAAGCTGTTCAAAAAGTTGTAAAAGCCATACAAAGAAATAGAGCAGGATTAAAAGACCCAAGCAAACCAATCGGTTCTTTTATATTTTTAGGACCAACTGGTGTTGGAAAAACACAATTAGCAAAAGTCTTAGCCAAATATTTATTTGATAGCGAAGATGCTCTAATAAGAGTTGACATGAGTGAATACATGGAGAAATTTGCTGTTTCACGTTTAGTTGGTGCTCCTCCTGGTTATGTGGGGTACGAAGAAGGTGGTCAATTAACTGAAAAAGTTAGAAGAAAACCTTACTCTATAGTATTACTAGACGAAATTGAAAAAGCACATCCAGATGTATTTAATCTTTTACTACAAGCGTTAGATGATGGTATAATGACAGATAGTGCAGGTAGAAAGATTAATTTTAAGAATACTATTATTATTATGTCATCAAACATTGGTGCACGTCAATTAAAAGATTTTGGGCAAGGGGTTGGTTTTGCTACTTCTTCGAAAAAAGAAAAGGCTGATGATCATGCTGCTGGAGTCATACAAAATGCCCTTAAAAAAGCATTTGCTCCTGAGTTTTTAAATAGAATTGATGATGTTGTTATCTTTAATTCTCTAGAGAAAGATGATATTCACAAAATAATCGATATAGAATTAAAAAGTCTTTACGGAAGAATTGAAGAACTTGGGTTTCATATTAAATTAGCTAAAGAGGCAAAAGATTACATTGCTGATAAGGGCTACGATTCTGCTTACGGAGCAAGGCCTCTAAAACGAGCTATACAAAAATACTTAGAAGATCCTTTAGCTGAAGAGATAATTCAATCTAGAGTAACTGAAGGAAGTGTTATCAATATTAAGTTTGACGATGTTACAGAGGAGCTTTTGTTTACTATTACAAAACCTAAGAAAAAGAAAAGTCCTGATATTGAAAAAGACAATAAAGAAGAATAAATAAAAAAGGCTACTCAACGAGTAGCCTTTTTTATTTATTCTTGAGAAAACTGTTAATCTATATCTCCCATAATATCTTCAGATAATCCTGTACTTGAAAATCCTCCGTCATGAAACAGGTTTTACATGGTTACATATTTTGTGAAATCAGAAAACATCATAACACAATAATTAGCACAATCTACTGCTGGAGC
>JAESUI010000331.1 GCA_016763135.1 Flavobacteriales bacterium | reverse complement strand
CTGAGCAAAGAATGGGGAGTTCCTTATGTGGTAACAGAGCATACCGGGCCATTTTCTAAAGTAGTAAACAGCACATTTAAACGAATTTCAGTAAAAAAGATAATGGAAAATGCCAATGCTGTTCTGGCTGTAAGTAATCACTTAAAAAATGAAATTTTAAACAATAAAATTCAACCCCAAAGGATAGAAGTGACCTATAATCCTGTAGATACAGAGCTCTTTCTAATGAAAGAAAACAAACATTATAAAAACATTGTTTTTGCTGGCAGAATGGATGAGAACAAAGGCGCTTTAAGAGCTCTTAAGGCATTTCATCTCTTTTATAAAGCCAATACTGATTGGACACTAACCTTTTGCGGAGAGGGGATAGAAATGAACTCCATTAAGCAATATGTTAAAGACGAAGATCTTAAAGAAGTTATAATAATAAAGGGAATGCTAAAGGAAGAAGAGGTTGCTCATGAATTTCAACAGGCTGATATTTTTATTTCCCCAACACAGTATGAAAGTTTTGGATTAGCGATAGCAGAAGCAATGTCATGTGGCTTACCTGTTATTACAACTATCACCACCGCACCACCAGAATATGTAAATGACTCTTGCGGAATCTTATTGGATGTTGATAATATTGAGGAAATGGCTGAGGCGTTATCCAATATGGTAGCGAATCTTGATAAATATGATGCTAATAGTATTAGAGCTTCTATTGTTAATCAATTTGGTGTTAGCAACTTTGGTCAAAGATTATTGTCTATCTATAAATCCTTGTAATCTTTGTAATTCATTTGCTTATCAAATAAATGTGTGGAATAGCCGGAATATTATCCAATAAAGAAATAACCGTTGAGGTACTTCAGGATATTTCTGGCGTTTTGGCTCATCGTGGCCCAGATGATGAAGGACTTGCAATTGTAAGAGCAGATGAAATTATCTCCTGCAAAGGAAATGATACCATCAATGAGTTGACTAATTATCCCCACATTAATGAGCAGCAATCGTTCAATATTGGCTTCGTTCACCGCAGACTATCCATTATCGATTTAGCAAAAGAAGGCCATCAACCCATGTTGGATACTACACGAAATTATACCATCGTTTTTAATGGTGAAGTGTACAATTACAAAGAACTAAAAAAGGAATTAGAGCAAGAAGGAGTTGTTTTTACATCGGCATCCGATACCGAAGTGGTGTTGGAGGCTTATATAAAATGGGGAGAAGCATGTGTGCATAAATTTGTTGGAATGTGGGCATTTACCATCTACAATAAAAATAAACAACAGTTATTCATATCAAGAGATCGATTTGGGATAAAGCCCTTTTATTATTCTAAAAAAGACGGACAGTTTGCTTTTGCATCAGAAATAAAAGGACTGCTTAAAATCCCTGGTATTGAGCCAATTGCAGATGAAAAATTGGTTGCGGAATACGTGATGTATGGCACAATTAGCCAACCCTATCAGAACTTATTTAAAAACATTGAAGAGCTACATCCGGGTTATAACGGGTTGTACAATTTTACTTCAGGAGAATTGAAATTAGATCAATATTACCAGTTAGAAGAACAAGTTAAAAAGAGAAAAATTTTAGGAAATTTTGATGCTGCATTAACCGAGTATCAAGAACTTTTCTCAGCAGCAGTTCGACTTCACTTAAGATCAGATGTGCCTGTTGGTTCATGCTTGAGTGGAGGATTAGATTCCAGTGCTTTGGTTGGAGTTATTGCTCCAGAAATAGGAACAACCTTTAATACGTTTACTGCTGCCTATAAAAATTCAGACATTGATGAAAGCGATTATGCCAAAGAAGCCATTAAAGATTTCAACAATGTAAAAGACCATTATACCTATCCAAATGCTGCAACTTTTTTAAAAGATATTTCTAAAATTGTTTACTACCACGATCAGCCTGTTGGTTCTGCCTCCATGTATGCTCATTGGGAAGTAATGAAACTTGCCGGACAACACAAAATGAAAGTACTGCTAAACGGTCAGGGAGCAGATGAAGCCCTTGGTGGTTACAGTAATTTTGCTGGGGTTTATTTGTTCGATTTATTAAAAAGTTTTAGGTTCTTGAAATTTGGAAAAGAGAAAAAACGGATTGAAGAAAATTTCACAAAAGGAGTAAAGTCTAAAATTGCCAGCGCCATTTATTACCACTTGCCAGCATTTTTAAAATCTTCCTTAAGAAAAAAACAACGAATAGGACATCAGTTTTTAGTTAAAGAAGAGCTAGAAAAATTGAAGCTTGATGTGCCAGTAAGAGGCGGTAAAAAGTTCAGGGAAAATTCTTATTCAGCCTTTAGGTTTGGCTTGTATGATCTATTAAGAAACGAAGATAGAAACTCCATGGCTTTTTCCATTGAATCTAGAGTTCCTTATTTAGACCATAGATTAGTAGAATATTCTATTGCTTTACCAACTAAATACAAGATTAGAGAAGGCTGGTCAAAGTACATTTTAAGGAAAATAGTTGAGACAAAAATTTCTGATAAAATTGTTTGGCGAAAATATAAAATGGGTTTCTTAACGCCACAACGAGAATGGAAAAATGAGTTGAACAAGGAATTAATGGAGGAAATTAATGCAATGGGTTTTCCTGCGATATTGAATAAAGATGCTTTTCTGAAGTTTTGTAAAACAGACATTAAAAGCAATGCTCACTTGAGTGAATTTTGGAGAATGTACAGTTTACTTAAATGGATAGAAGTTTTTGAAGTGAAGTTCTAATGGAGAAAAAACAAAAAATAACAATTGTTTGTGGGCATTTCATGCCAGAAGTGGGGTATGTTGAAGTCCAAATGGCAAAGGCATTACATCGTTTGGGTCATGAAGTACATGTTTTTACGAGTAGTTTGCATTCCCCATCAGTAAAAGATAAACTACAAGAAGCAACTTCTTATCAAGTAGGAACAACAGATCAGAATGGATTTGAAGTGACTCGTTTTAAACCTTACTTTTCAGTAGGTCAAATGGTAAAATGTAAGGGTTTGGTAGAAGGTGTTACCCAATTCCAACCAGATTTAATAGTGGTAATTGGCCTAGGGAAACTGTTTCCAAAACCAATATTAGAAGCCAATTTTCCTAACAGCAAAAAAGTGGTACTATTGGCAGATAACGAAGATTCCTTTGATCGATTTAAAGGAATTAAAGGAATCGGTAAACAACTAAAAAAACAAACATTACGGAGGTTCTACAAAGACCCTATGTACAAATTAGGAGTAACCGAAGCCGATGAATTTTATGCGTATACACCATCAGCCCCAGATGTAGTGTTGAACTATATTCCAGTAAATTTACATGAGACCTTTAAACAAAAAGTTAAACCGCTTTCCCTTGGTTTTGATGAAGCTGAGTTTAATTACGATCCAACACTAAGAAAACAAAAAAGAGAAGAGCTTGGCTGGAATGAAGAGGAGAAGGTATTAATAACAGCAACTAGAATTACACCATTTAAGAATATAGAAAGAGTAGTAAATGTTGTTAATCAACTAAATGAAGATGGTAAACCAGTAAAATACATTATCGCAGGATTTGGTACTGATAATTTTTCTCAAAAATTGAAAAAATACATCG
>JAESUI010000330.1 GCA_016763135.1 Flavobacteriales bacterium | reverse complement strand
GATAAAAAGAAACAAGAAGATAGCGAATTTGCTAAAAGTCGTAATCAACAATTATTTTACCTGTACAAGAAGTCACCTTATTATGAAGATACTCATAATAGGTACCCAATTGCTCGACTAACTAAGAATTAGGAATTAGGAGTTAGGAATTAGGAAAGATTAAGTATTCAACCACTTAATAAATTTCTGAAACCCACTTAGTTGAGCTACTTCTTCCTCTTGAACTTGAATCTCAACCTTTTCTTCTTTAGCTTCTATTACTTTTTTAAGTTTCTTCTTAGGCGGAACACTTGTAGTACCAGCATGTTTTAGAGCGTAATGGTCTGCTTGTTTAGCTTTACGTTTATCTTCTAACTTTTGCTCACGTTCTTTTTGTTCTTTAATGATAATGGCTTTCTTTTCCTCTTCCTCTTTACTTAACAGGTTGTTTTTTTCTGTTTCGAGCATTGCTCTACGCTCTTGCTCAACTTTCCGTTGCTCTCTTGCCTTTTCTCTTTTTTCTTCCTCTTCCTTTCTTTTAGCTTCTTTTTCAATTGCTCTTTCCTCTCTATCAACCTTAGACTCCTCTTTTCTTTTCTTGTCTAATGTTTCTTGATCATAGACAACGCCATCAACTTCTACGTTTATTTCTTTTTTGTTTGGTAAATCTATTTTCCCAACAATTTTAAGTCCTTGTGGAGCTTCTGGCTTAACAGTTTCAATGTGCTCAGGTACTTTATACTCTTCCTTTTCTTCCTCTTTAACTTCAGCCACAACAGCTTCTACAGGAGCTTCTTCTTTAACATCTATAGGTTCAGTCGCTATTTCAGCTTCTTCTACAACAGGTTTAAAGTGGTCAGTGATAATAACTACTAAATCATCTTCAACTTTAGAGTTCGGATGTTCTTTAATAGTAATTTCTTTCTCTTTTTCTAGATAAGAAATTATCTTCTCTGGTTTAATGTCTAATTGTCTGGCTAATTGTCCTAATCTCATTGTATTATTTTTTACAAATATAGAGGATAGCTTAAACTCTTCAAAATCTATAGGCTACGAGTTTTAATAATTATTTAATAATAACTACCGAATCTATGTAAATGTCAATTACTGGCCAATCTTGAGAGTCAGTATCTACATGAGTTAATTTTGGAATAACACTAAAACCATGAATTATCTGACCAAAAACAGTATGTTCACCATCTATATGAGCTGCTCCTGGATTATTTTTATAGTAATTACGTTGTGCAGGAGTAAAAGTGTATCTATTTTCATCTTCATAGTGATCTAGTGAGATATCGCTAAATTTTAATCCTTCAACAAAATAGAACTCATCAGAAGATGATCTTTTTTTAGGGTTATTGTTATAACTTCGAGCTGCAGCAATAGCTCCTTTCTTGTGGAAATGATGATGACTCATTTCTGATGGAATAGTATATGTTCCGATAGTATCTTGAACTTCACGTTGTAAATCATCATAAGACCCGCCAAATTGAGCCATAAATTTTTTAGCTACTCTAGAGAATAAAGCATGATTAAAATAACCAGCCTTAGCTAAAAGAATGAAATTAGCGCGGTGAAGAGGTGTATCTTTAAATAGCTTAATTCTAATTTTTCCTTTACTGGTATAAATATCTATAAGTGTTTCAGGGTTTTCTTTACCGTAAGCAGTTAATCGGGCAACTACATTAGTGTCAGTAATTAGGTTGTAGGTAGGTTTTACGGGTTCAACTATCTCAGCTTTTCTAATGGTTTTATGTATAACGGGCTTAGGTTCTTTCTCATTACAAGCAAATAGAAACAGTATAATAGGAATGTATAAACTTATTTTTAACATGTGGTAAAAATAATAAAGTGGATGACTTAGTAAATGTTAGTATGGATTAATTATTTTTAAACCGTAAAATCTTTTAAATAGTATGGCAACAGTAAAAATTAGTAAACACATCACCTACAAAGAAGGGACTCATAGCAATACAGCAACTCGTAGAAGGATGCGTAATGATCCCAATGAAGAAGAATTAGCTGCGATGAAACTGGTAGCTAAAAAGATATTTGAACCGTTAAGAATTCATTTTGATGCACCTATTCGTATTATTTCATTTTTTAGAAGTGCTGCTTTAAATAAAACTATTGGAGGGAGTAGAACTTCACAACATTGTAAAGGTGAAGCTGTAGACATAGAAGCAACTGGAGATATTACCAATAAGCAGTTGTTTGATTACATTAAAGACAACTTAGAGTTTGATCAATTAATTTGGGAATTTGGGACATCCAAAAATCCTGATTGGATACATGTATCTTTTACAAGCACTAAGCCAAATAGGAAAAGAATATTAAAAGCTGTTAAAGATGGAAATCCTGTTTATCAAGTTGTAGAAGCAGGAATAGAAGTAGAGCAACCAGAGGAAGAGGGAATTACAAAGAAGAAAAGTAAGAAAGGTATTGTTGCAGTTAAAACCTTATTAAATGTTAGAAAAAAACCATCTACAGAAGCTAAAATGGTCGGGCAACTAAAGAATGGCAAGAAGATTAAAATTGTAGGAGAGGAGAATGATTGGTATAATATTAAAACATCTAAATACTCAGGCTGGGTATCTGCTAAGTATGTTAAGCTGTATAAGAAAAAATAGTCGTTTCCACATGTTATAATAATGCCCATGTATTTACTACCTAAAAGAATGTCTTTTAACATCTGTAATTTTTAAGGTAAATGTAATTTTGAATAACTGTAACTATACAAAAAGACAACGATGAAACAGCTTATCTTGTTTTTAACTTTGTTTTATAGCTTTCTATGTTTTAGTCAAAAAATAGCTGTAGAAAATTACTCTGTAGAAGATGGATTACCAAGTCCTGAGGTATATGATATAATTCAAGATAAGTACGGTTACTTATGGTTTGCAACTGATCATGGTTTATCTAGGTATAATGGGTATGAATTTGAGAATTTTGGATTAAAGGATGGAATTACCAATAGTACTGTTTTTCGTTTCTTTAAGCAAAAAAATGGAGATATATGGTGTAATACTTTTAATCATACACTTTTTTCTATTAGTGGTGAAAAACCAGTATTTACCCCATTTTTGAACAATCACATACTTACTGATGCATTAACAGATAAATGGGTAGAGCATGAGGTTTACGTTGATAAAAATAAGTCGATCTATATAAGTTATTCCAACCATATGGGATACATTCGAGTTGATTCTTTAGGTGACATGACTTATAATGAATGGAATTCTAATAGGAATCATTACTTCAATATTAAAATGAAAATTGAGGATGGGGAAAAGAAATTTTCTTACGTCACTCAGTATCAGAGCTTAACTAAAGGACAGGTTATTTCTCCAAATATATTAAGTCCTACTTTATATACGAGATCATGTTACCTTGCTGTTCATCAAGCGAGTCTTTATACTTATGCAAATGGGGCAGTTATTTCTGTGCCAGATAGAAATGATGTCGTGTTAAAATTTGAATCTAAACCAATTTCTGCTGGAAAATTTGATGAACATCATTTTTGGATAGGTTTTAGGTTTGGAGGGATAAAAATTTTCACTTATGAA
This sequence comes from Flavobacteriales bacterium, assembly GCA_016763135.1. GTDB lineage: Bacteria > Bacteroidota > Bacteroidia > Flavobacteriales_E > Vicingaceae. The sequence continues at coordinate 11,955 of JAESUI010000330.1, read as the reverse complement.
GGAGTCCAAGTTGACCATTTGTTAAGAAAAAAATACATCACCGATTTATATAAAGATCACGAAGGGTCTATCTGGTTATCAACACTTTCTTCAGGAGTTTTTAAGCTAAAAAATATAGGTGTAAAAGTCATTGAGTCTAACGTTGGCGAAGAATGGATAGCTTCATTAACTGTTGATGATAATGGGACTATTTACACTGGCAATTATACAGGTGATGTTTCAATGGTAAGTGGAGACTCTCTTATTCCAATCTACAAGCCTCAAAAAAAATACCCAGCTTTTGTTAGTTTTTATAAAGAAAGTTTATTGTTCAATTCTCAACATGGTTTTTTTAGATTTAATGGTAAAAAAGTTCACTCCATACACAAGTATGAATGTGCAAAATGGATTCCTCATGGAAGTGACTCTATAGTTATAAGCTGGTACGGAAGCATTCATTTTCTTAAAAACAATGTTCTTATAGGTCAAATTTTCAATGATTTAAGGGTGGGTGCTATGCATTCTTTTATGGGGAAAATATTTCTTGGAACAAAACATGGATTATACGTTATTGAAAAGGAAGAACTACTTCCTTATAAACATCAGAAAGAATTTCTTACCCATAGAATAGATGTTTTGGCCAGTCAAAAAAACACATTATTATTAGGAACAAGAGGGCACGGGTTGGGTATTTTAACTGGTGACGATTTAGTGGTAATTAATCAATCTGATGGCTTAACCAGTGATTATATTTCAGCAATTTATGTGGAGGATGACCAAAATATATGGTTGTGTACCAATACTGGACTAAATCGCGTTTTACTTTTGAAAGAGGGGTATAAGATCCAATCATTTACTTTTGATGATGGGCTTCCGAGTAACCAAGTATTGGATATTGAAATTGTTGACGATACCGTATGGGTAGCAACAAGAAAAGGACTTTGTTTCTTTAATAAATCGTTGCTAGAAGAAAAGGAGTCAGAGCATACGAATTATTTTCTTCGCTTTTTGGATGTTAAAATAAATGATGAATCTAAAAATCACGATAAAGGATGTGATTTAAATTATGATGAAAGTCGGATAGAATTTAACTTTCAAGGCATTTCTTTTAAGACCAATGCACTAATTGTTTATCGCTATAAAATGTTGGGGTTAGAAAATGAATGGACACATTCAAAAGAGAGAAGAGCCATTTACCCATCATTACAGCCAGGTCAATATCAATTTATTGTTGGGGTTGGAGAAGAAGAAATTAGTTTAAACATTATTATTCACCCTCCATATTGGAAAACATGGCCATTTATACTTGCTGTAATAACAATGATTATCCTATTCATCTATTTATTTTTCAGGTATAACATATTAAGCTATAATAGGAACATTATAAGAGAGCTGTTACGTCAACTATTAAAACGAGTAAAACCGAAAGTTAATTATTTGGTCATTAAAGAACAGGGGCAGGACATAAAAATAGATTCGTCTACTATTTTTTATGTGAAATCTTCAGGCAATTACCTTGAGATCTTTACAAAAAAAGGAACGTATCTAATTCGAATGAAAATAGGCGACTTCTTAGCAGCTGTTCCAGACCCTATCGAGTACCTTCGTGTCAGAAGATCATACATTGTTCGCATAGATAAAATTGAGCAAAAAACAAAAAAAGAGATCATTATTCAGGGTCAAAAAATTGCGATAGGAGAAACTTATCTTAAAGAACTCGATAAAATTCATTTTTAGCCTCCATTTTTTAACGGAGTAAATTTATGGGTTCATCACTTTTTTTATGGGGGTTCATCACAAAACAATATTTCCTTCATATTCTCAGCCAAATGCCATATAGATTTGAGGTGTTAAATCAATATTAATTTAAACACTAAAAAAATGAAAAAAATAATTTTAATAGCAAGTCTATTTATTTTAAGTGGTAGCATTGCTTTTGCACAGTTTACAGGAACTAATCCTGCATCGTTAAATGGGTCTGCCTTTATGACTGGTGATATGACTATAGGGCCAAGTGGGCTTGGCCCTGTGATAGGAGGGAATCCAATAGTAATGACACCTACAAGAAAATTAAATATTTATAAGGATGTTCCTGGAGGTATTTTTTATCCATTTGGAACACCTTTGGCTACTTATACAACAGGCCTGAAAATAGTTCATAGATTAGGATCATATCTGTCTTCACCTGCACAACATTATAACTGGGAGGTAGCAGCAGATAATAAACGCATGTACTTTCATTTTGCAAATACCAATAAAACAATAATGATAGCCAATGCCGATGGACAAGTTGGAATAGGACAAATTAATCCAAATGCTACCTTACATGTTAAAAATTTTAATGGAATTAAATTAGATGCACATTTGGAAGGATTCACTTTATTAGATGGAGATCAAGCTTCATTATTATTGGGAAGAGAAACTGGTGCACCATACGGTGAATGGGGTATTGAATATAATGAGCACGCAAAAGGACTAAATTTCTGGAAACCTTCAGGTAGCAACGGGTTTGGAAACTATTTTATGTTTATAACAGATGGTGGTAAGGTAAGCATTGGTTTAGACCCAACCCAAACAGGAACCTATGATGGTGATTATAAATTATATGTTGGCACAGGAATATTAACTGAAAAGTTAAAAGTTTCGTTGAGATCTAGTACTGAATGGTCTGATTATATATTTTCTGCAGATTATGAGTTAATGCCATTAAGTGAAGTTGAAAAATACATTAACACTAACAGCCATTTACCGGGAGTGCCAAGCGCAGAAGAAGTAGTAGAATCAGGAATAGATGTGGCCAAGATGGATGCTACATTGCTGGGGAAAATTGAAGAATTGACCTTGTATATCATCGATATGGAGAAAAAATTGAATGCCTTAAAAACTCAAGTAGAACTTGCCAAAAACTAGAAAATATGTCGATTAAACATTTAATAAATTATGTGTCGATCATTTTTTTTATAGCATGGTCTATGACAATAAGTGCTCAAAACTTTATTTATAATCCTGGATTTGAATTGGGTGATTTGGTTGGTGCAGATGGAGCTGGAACATCAACCGATCTTTCAACAGATTATTTAAATAATTGGATAAGAGCCAATGATGATTGTTATCATTCGCCTGATTGGTGGAGAAAGAGAGCACCAATGTATAATTTTAATACACAAGGTGTTGGTTTATCTGATGATTCAACTATTTATGCTCCTATTTATGATGAAATAGATCCTCATGGAGGATATGGCATGTTGGGAATGAGTAGGTATGAGTTAATTCAGCAAGAATATAATAGTTTTGGATTAGTATCTGAATTAAACAATACTCAATGGACTACCATAACTTTAAAGTTTTGGATGAGAGAGTCTAATAAGTTTCCTTTTCAAGATAACAGTGATTTAAAAGTGTACTTTGCTAAAAAGAAAATGAAATATAAGGTTAATAACCCTGTTGACAAGGAAGTCAATGGGTTTATAGTAGATTGTAATTCTAATTTCTGTAGTGATAAATATAGGAAGTATACAGGAAATAATCATTATGAAATATTAACCATTCCTGCAAGTGCTTTTGGGACAGTCTATCCTAGGGGAGAGTGGCATCAAGTAGTATATACTTTTACAGCACCATCGAATATACAAAAATTAGATTGGATAGTATTTGATGCTCATGCTAAATCTGGGCTACCTGATTGGCAAAACCTCTGTAACGGAGGCTATATATTTATTGACGATATAGAGTTATTAATAGGTTGTGAGGATGAATGTAGTAGGACAGATGGGGCTATAGGAAATGTAGTGTTAGGCAATTATATAAATGCAGATAATTCATTTACAATGGCTCTTCCAGGTCCACCAGGTTTTCCATTACCTTTAGATAATATTAAAAGTTTAAGATTAGAAATTTCTCATTCGGGAGGAGGCTTAACAGTTTTTGATGAAACTATTGAATGCATAAATGGATTGGATCATATACTATATTGGGATGGAACTACCACAACAGGGAATCCTGTTGCAAATGCTCTCTACCATTATCGAATTACTGTAGTAAACGATTGTGGGGAACAGCAATTTACAGGCTCATTACTTAAAGAGCAAGATTATGCTGGTCCTGATGTTACTAATTTTGATCAACCTTGTACCAATGGTATAAACGTAAGCCCAGAACCATGTTGTTATGTAGATCTATACGTAAATAATGAAACACTTATAGGTCCAGATCCAGGATGGAGCGAGTTTATTGTCGCTAGACACATTTGGGTCTGTACTGCTCAGCCTGACTATTCAGATATGGTTACCATAGAGGACAGTGCAAAAGTATTGTATAGAGCTGGTCAGCAAATTACGTTGAGGGAAGGTTTCAATACAGAAAAAGGTGCTGTGTTTTGTGCGGAAATTAAAGCATGTAGAGAGACTGGGCCAGGTGGAGGAGAGCGATTAGCTATTGTATCAGGTGAAGACGATGAGGATAAAGAAACACAAGGAATTGATGAGAATTCGTTAATATTTAATGTCTATCCAAATCCAAGCCGTAATGGTAAATTTAATATGGAGGTACTAAACAATTCTCCTGAAAGTTACATTGAGGTTCTAAATCTTATGGGGACGATTATTTATACAGCTAACATAGGTTCTACTAAAGTAGTGATCGATATTTCAGATCAAGCAAAGGGAATTTACTTGATAAGGATTGTCGATGGTGAACAAACCATCACTAAGAAAGTAATCTACAATTAACTAAGAGGAATTAAACCTTATAAAGGCTCGATAATATAAATTGTCGAGCCTTTTTTATGCCAATTCAAGGCTTATAAGTTGTACTTAACACCCAATGTAATTACATCTTGATTGGATGTTTTACCATTGCTTAAACCTGCGCCAGACATATGTACTAAGCCCAAAGAAAGCGAAAAATGCCTACTAATAGGTTTACTAACAGAAATAAAATGATGCAAGTTAAAACCATCATTTAAATCGGGCTCTCCTGCTACAGTAGCTTCTACATAAACTCCTCCAAGTTGATACTCGATATAGAACTGTTTAGTAATTAAAAAGCTAAACTGTAAACCAATACCAAAAGCCATGCTTCCATTATCTACATAATGAAAGAGGGCAGAGGGGCGTAATAAGAACACCCTTTTGTTATACTCGTTAGTAATCGTTGCACTATCTAAAAAATTACTGCGGTAATCGGTAGAAAACTGAAAAGGAAAATAGATTTGTCCGAAACCTGCAATACCTTGGTTAAATGGTCCATCAGTTTGTGGAGTTCTTCCGCGGTAAGGACCAGTATTAATTCCCACTTTCAGTTTAGTTATCTCTAAACCAAACTTACCTGCATTGTTTTGCGATTTAATTGAACTATAGCTAATAAATAATATGGCAACAAGCAAAAACCTCATTAATCTACTTTTTTATACAGCGCTATTCTCCACATAAAAGCATTTCCTAAATAAACTCTTTCAAAACCATGGCTAGCAATTAGATCATTCATTTTATCTACAGAATGAACAAAGGTTCTAAAAGGATTCTTTCTTAAATAAAGAGATAAATTCATTAAACCGATTCCCATTTTAATAATGATATTATCAGCAGGATAAACCAATCCATAATACTTATTGGCTTTATTTATGGAGTTATTAATTAACTTATCTATATCGGGGTAACAGCACACCACCCTAGATAATGTTACAATATCATGCTTGTCAATTTTATCGATGTGCTCGTTAAAATCTCCATGAATAAAATTCATTTTATCTTGGGTTCCGTTCTCTACCATTAAGGTTTTAGCACCAGTAATGTATGCTTCAGAAGAATCTACATCAGTTGTATGGGAAAGGTGCTCTTTTAAAAGTTCATGTTGTAGTATACCAATACCACCACCAATATCAAGCATGGAAAGTTGATTGATGTCTTCTTTTTTAAGGGCATCAATTAATTGTTGGGAGAAATTATCAGGTCCTTTTTTACTGTATTTCTTTAAGGCCTTTCTCACTCCCTTTTCGTCAAATATTTTTTCTGCTCCGCAACAGTGTGATGAACAACTCATAACTAAATCTTAATTGTTTAACAATAATCTAACATTATCATGTTTATAGTAAGAACCCTTCATCTCCAGTCATCGGTTTGGGAATGTCAGCATCATTAATCATTTCTCTTAAATCTATTTCTATTCCAATAGATATTGAAGTTATAGGTACATCATTGTAGGTTCCTTCAAAAGGGTTTTCTGAATAATCTCCAATCTTTTCCATTAAATAAAAAATCCAAATAATTAAGCCAGACATAAACGGATAAACCCAAAACAACCAACCTTCTATGTCTTTAAAAACTCCGTAAAGACCTAAAGGGACTAATAGGGAAAATACCATTGTTAACCACATTGCTGTAGAAGCATATTGCCTAGGAAATGGGAAATTTTTAATACGTTCTGCTTTACCTTGACCTGTATAAAAGCTAGTAATTAATTGATGAAATTCCATGTGCCTGAAATCTTCAAAATATCCTTTATTTAATAATTCTTGTAATCGAACAGATTGTGTCTTCAATATTTGAGCCGCAATATTTGTCTTATCTTGATAAGTCTCAATTTCTTCTTTTCCTAAATATTTTGCAAGGTATTCGTCAAGTTGACTCAAGTATTGCTCACAAACTATAGGAGCATACTTCCCTTTTATTCGTTCTTCTGTATGTTCCCATGGCTTACTCAACCTTAATTGAAAACGTAGTGCAGTTAACCAAGCAATGTGCCTGTAAATTAATTCCTTTCTAATTTCAGCCTCATTTTCTCCACTTACAAAAGAGACTACAGCTGCACCAAAAGTTCTACTACTATTAACTATACCACCATAAATTTTTCTTCCTTCCCAGGTTCTATCATAAGAACTATTGTTTTTAAAACCTAGGTAAAAAGCAACAGCTATACCAATGATACTAATCGGTTCCCAAGGCAATGCGACATGTATATTTAAAAATTGTCCTAAAGATGCAATGACTCCAGCATAAAGAATAGCAATAATAAAAGGCCATTTAGACCAATTTAACGTCATCCAAAACCCGTAATTTCTTTTAATATACATTTTCTAGTTTTTACATTTTACAGAGACTATCATCTCAAAGGTAGCCACTAATTCTTTCTCAGCATCAAAAACTTTTACATGAGTTGTTTCATTTACTCTATCACCGGTTGCAATAGACTTTAAAATAGCATCTTCTACCTTTTTTCCATCCTTAGAAATAAATGTACAGTCTGATTCAGCTCTTTTAATAAACTCACAACTCATGCCTTTAAAAGCAAAAGACACTTTCTTATTGTGTTTTTGGGCAAAGTAAAAAGCATGAACACCTCCGGCTACATCAGCCCCAATAGCTAAAGCACCAAAATACATAGAGTTTAAATGATTTTTTGTTCGTCTCTTTAACCTGATTTTAACAATAGAAGTTGTATCACTAATCTCTACCAGTTTAAGTCCAGTATAACCAAGTAGAGGGATTTTAAACTTTCCTAAAAGGAAAACTTGCCATTTCATCTTTTTGAGTAGTGCTTGCTTATCCATTTATCAAGTCTTTTACGATTTCTGAAACTGGTTTTATTGCTTTAACATACTCTATCGAAGGTCCAGCGCACCAAACTGTTTTGTAGGTAGCACCAAAAGCTGCTTTCTCAAGGTTTTTCATCCCTTTGTAAAAGGTAAATGCTTTAAACCATTTTTTAAGTCGCTTATTTTTGTTTAAAAACTTCTCTAAACCGTTTTGCTCAGTACCCATTTCTTGAACGTAGGGAGTATTAATTACTGTACAATCAGAACCAGAAAGTTTGTTGGTAGCAACAATGTCTTTCGCACCAAAATTTACACAAGCTTCTTTATAATCTTCAGATACATCACTTTCTGTAGAAGCAATGAATAAACTGCCAACAGAAACACCTGCAGCGCCTAAGTTAAGCATTTGTTGCATTTGCTCATTGTTTCCTACACCACCAGCAGAAATTACAGGTATGTTACAATTGGTAACCAACTCAGGAATTAGCTCTTGGTAAGAAGTAGGTCCAAAATGGCCACCAGCTTCTTTGTTTACAGCAATTACTGCATCAGCACCAAGCCTTCCACTTTCTTAGCATAAGCTAAATTAACAACATCACAAAAAACCTTTACACCAGCTTTATGTGCTTGGTTAATAGTCTCCTCTGGTGATCCTAAAGAGGTAATGATGTAATCTACTTTATAATCGCAGCAAGATTTTAATTGTTCTTTGTATAGGAAGTTAGATTTGTTGACAATCAAGTTAATCCCAAAAGGGCCTTCACAACTAGATTTTAATTCAGTTAGTGCCACTTCAAATTCTTCTATTGTTCTGTAGTTTAATGCAGGAACACAACCTGTAATTCCAGCTTTGCTTGCTTCTATTAGCATAGCTACATTGCTCACTAAAAACATAGGTGCCATTATTATAGGGTACTTAATGTTTAATAATTCCGTAAGTGATTTACCTTTTTCCATTGTTGTAAAATTACAAATGTTTGTTGAAATCGTCATTGTTTTTTTACTGCCACTATCCTAAATTTATCTAGTGGAGGCAAAGACTTGTTTTAGGGTCTATTAGAATAAGTTTCTATGTGAATTTTCGATATGGGTATCTCTTTTTTAAAAAATAATGCAATAAGCGTAGTTGACTACATAAATTAATGTACATTTGCGTAGTCAACTACATAAAAAGAAAATAATGGAGAATAATGATTTTGTAAAAGAACTGGGTTACTTAGGTTTTACCATGCGTTTAAAAAGAATAAGTGATGCCATGATGCATGAAGGGAGGAGACTATATAGTGATTTGGATGTAGACATAGAACCTAATTGGTATGTAATCTTTAAATTACTTAAGTCAAGAGGAGCACAAAGTGTAACAGAAATTGCAGAAAGCATAAGAATGGCACATCCATCGGTAATTCACATTACCAACAAAATGATGGATGCAGGTTATTTAATTTCAGAAAAAGATCCCAACGATTCTCGTAAACGAGTATTGGATTTATCAGCTAGATCGGTAAAAATGTTACCAGAATATGAAAAGATATGGAACGCTGGTGAGAAAGGAGTAGAGCTTGCTCTAGAAGGATTAAATGCCTTGGAAATCATTTCTGCCTTAGAAGACAAGTTCTTTAACAAAGGATTTAAAGCACGTACATTAGAACAATTAAAAAAATAAAAAGCGATGAGCGTAATGGAAAAACTAAAAGTAGACATCATAGCATTTGATAAACAATATGCTGATGATTTTGCCCAACTTAATTTTGAGTGGCTAGAAGAATATTTCTATATAGAGGATTATGATAGAGAAGTGCTGACACAACCAGAAAAATATATTTTAAAAGATGGAGGACAGATATTGTTTGCTTTGATAGATGGGAAACCGATAGGAACTGTGGCATTAATTAAAAGAGAAGAAGGAGTATTTGAATTGTCTAAAATGGCTGTAACAGTAGATTATAAAGGATTAAGAATAGGACAAAAATTAATGTATGCTTGCATAGATTATGCAGGGCAACATGGCGTTAAGCGATTGTTTTTAGATTCAAGTAGAAAATTAACTCCAGCACTTACGCTTTATGAAAAAGTAGGATTTAAAGAAATACCTGTACCAAAAAATACACCTTATGAGCGTTGCGACATTAGAATGGAATTGTATTTATAATGGCAGAGTACATTGGCTATACCGCATTATTTATTAGTTTACTATCTGTAAATATGAGCAATATGCTGCGTTTTAGGTGGTTGCATTTATTGGCGAGCTGCATTTATTTTGTTTATGGCCTATTGATAGAGGCTATGCCCTTAGCAATAGGCGCAACCTTATTTGCCATTATACATAGTTATCGTTTGTACAAGATATATAAAGTTAATGTGTGATGAGTATTGTCGTAAGAAAAGCAAGTCAATCAGATAAAACAACCCTTTACAGCCTATTTATGGAAGTTATAAAAGCTGGTGAAGCGTTTATGCACGATGAATTTACAACCTATAAAGAATGGGAATTGTTTTGGTTTGGAAAGGGAGTGGCGACTTATGTTGCTGTAGAAGAGGGTGTCCTTGTTGGTAGCTACATCTTAAAGCCAAACAATCCTGGAGTGGGTAAACATGTCGCAAATGGAGGGTATATGGTAGAAAGTAATCAGAAAGGGAAAGGAATAGGTGTTTTATTAGGAGAGCATTCGTTAGGCGAAGCAAAACAATTGGGTTATACAGCCATTCAATTTAATGCTGTAGTTGCTGTTAATCTTCCAGCGGTTAAACTGTGGAAAAAACTAGGATTCAAAATTGCGGGTACTAATCCTAAAGCATTTCGCCATAAAACAAAAGGGTTAGTAGATACCTACAGCATGTATAGGGAGTTATAGTTTAACTTTTCTCAAATCATTTATTCTTACTTCGACTTTGTTCAGTATAAGCTTTACAATTTCATAAAATGAAATTGTTCAAATTGACAATGATTTTCGATCACACATAACTCAATTCCCATTACAGAAAATACGCCACACATCACTCATTTTAGCCTCTCAACATTTTGTGAATAACTTAGATGGAAATATGATTAATCCCTCTAAAACATCTAATTGTTTCGATTAGTTTTGTAAAAAGTGATTAACCAATATTACAACACAAAAAGTAATGGAAAACAAATCTGAATACCTAGAAATCAATAAGTTATTAGTTGCCAATAGAGGCGAAATCGCAATTAGAGTGTTGCGTGCTGCATCTGAACTAGGTGTGAGAACCGTTGCTATCTTCACAAATGAGGATAGATACTCTCAACATAAATATAAAGCTGACGAATCTTATCAGATTGGGCAGAATGATGAAGCCTTGAAACCATATTTAGATATTGACATTATCGTCAACTTGGCAAAAGAGAAAGGAGTAGATGCCATCCATCCTGGTTATGGTTTTTTATCAGAGAATGTAGCATTTGCAACCAAGTGTAGAGAGGCTGGTATTAAGTTTATTGGACCAACACCAGAAGCAATGGCCATGTTAGGCGATAAAGTTGCTGCTAAAAAGATTGCGACAGCATGTAATGTTCCAATTATTGAAGGAAACATACAAGATGTAACAACAGTTGCTATTGCTGAATTAGAGGCAGAAAGAATTGGTTTCCCTGTAATGTTAAAAGCTGCTAGTGGTGGTGGAGGAAGAGGAATGCGTGTGGTTAGGAGTAAAGACGAGGTGAGCAAAGCATTTACAGAAGGTGCTAACGAAGCTTTAAGAGCTTTTGGAGATGATACCATGTTTATTGAGAAGTTTGTAGAAAATCCAAAACACATAGAAGTACAAATAATGGCAGATGAACATGGTAACATGGTTCATTTGTACGAAAGAGATTGCTCGGTGCAACGTAGGTTTCAAAAAGTAGTAGAAGTGGCTCCTTGTTCATCCATTAAACAAGCGACTAAAGATGCCTTATACCAACATGCTATTGCAATATGTAAACATGTAGACTACAGTAATGTAGGTACCGTAGAGTTTTTGGTAGACAAAGAGGAGAACATATACTTTATCGAAGTAAATCCAAGAATACAAGTAGAGCATACCATTACCGAAGAAATTACGAGTATAGACATTGTTCGTTCGCAAATAGTAATTGCAACTGGAAGAGAATTATCTCATCCTCAAATATTTATTAAAAGTCAGGATGATGTTGAGTGTCATGGTTTTGCCATTCAATGTAGAATAACCACCGAAGATCCTAAAAATGACTTTACACCCGATTACGGAACCATAATTACTTACCGAAATGCGGCTGGATTTGGTATTCGTTTAGATGAGGGAAGTGCTGTTCCTGGCACCACTATTAGCCCTTTCTTCGATTCTATGCTGTGTAAGGTAAGTGCTTCTGGTAGAACCCTAAAAGGAGCTTCACAGCGTTTAAACAGAGCCTTAACTGAATTTAGAATAAGAGGAGTAAAGACCAACATAAAGTTTGTTCAGAATGT
>JAESUI010000329.1 GCA_016763135.1 Flavobacteriales bacterium | reverse complement strand
TCAGCTCGTAAGTCTGGGTTATTTATAGTATTACCACCATTATCAAACAATAAATACCCAATTAAATCAAGTCTGTTTCTACCCTCCGGACGCTGTGTTAGCACATCATAATGAGCGAAAAATAATGCTTCATCAGAAATTGGAAATGAGAATGCAATTCTTGGAGATATGTTCACTTGTGGCTCATAATCTTTAAACGACTCACCATTTAAATCTGTAAAAGCATTATTTTGCCCGGGATTTACTAACCACGGATTAGGAACTCCAGTAGAATTTAAAATAGAAGGATCCGAAATTTCTTCACCATCTAAATTATAGAATGTATCTCCATCTCTAAAACCAACAATATCATTTGCATTTGGATTGGATGCATCTGAAACATAAACAACAAAATCATCACCTATATTAGATGGTGTTTCTAAATCATCAATCTCACCAACTGTTTTAGTAGGAAATAAAGAATATTTATCTTTTAATACAGATTGATTTGCATCAAATCTATCAATACGAACTCCTATATTAAATATTAAATCATCAAAAGCGAATTTATCTTGAATAAACCCAGCAACATAAATTGGTCTGAATGCAGGGTTTTCTCTTGTATGATCCCCATTGTCATCAATTTTATTAAAGAAATCATCTAAACTTGGATTCCCTGATAGCTTCTCTCCTGCATGGTCAAAACCATAATAGTTAACATATTGACTACCACCATCTATTAATAAGTTATCTGGTGTAAACATATCAACTGTCCATAACTCTGGCCCATAAGAATCAAAATCAACCCAATCCAACCCATCAGTAGCTAGACCTAACGATTCTCTTATCCTACTATCAAAAGTATACTGATTGTCACCATCATAAAATTGTTGAAAGGTATAATCATAAAGTGGATCTAAAAAACTTTGTCCACCACCTGTTGATGCAAATAATGTAGAGTCATATGTGCCAACAGTAAAATCTCTTTGCTCAATATGAGAATTTACCAATCCCCTTCCTAAGGTCCACAATCCTCTAGGGTTTATGATATATCTACTATCGCTCCTCTGCTCATATTCAAACCCCAACTTAATAGCATGATTCCCAATACTAGCACTACCTTGTGCAGAAACTCTAAATTGAGAATTATCAGTTTTATCATAAGTATTACTTTGAGTACCCATTGAACTATATAATCCATAAACATCTCCAGGTGCTATTCCATTTATTAAAGTATTTGTAGATACATTTAATAAGTTATCTAAATGGCCAACAGGATCATTTTCAAAAATATCATAGTAGTTACTCACATAATTTGAAAGAATTGGATTGATATCAGATGATTCATAATTGTACTGAACTGTTTGCCAATTTGACATATTTTGATTAAAAACTGAATCATTAGGACTCCCATCAGGATTAAGCGTAACAAAATTTCCTCTCTCATCCCAATTCAACACCCTTACAGAAGTAAATTTACCTACATAACCATAATTAGAAAATTGATTTCCATGATTCTTATTTTGAATAAGATTATTAACCTTTGTATAATCTACCTGAAAAGTCACATAAGCATCCTTAATTACAGATGGATTATCCTCATCTGTAGAATTTGCAAATCGCTGTGTAAACCTTCCATAAACCCTCCATGTCCTATCTATTGATTCCGAATTGTTTTGAGAATTAAATAAAGAGAAATTTCGACTATACCTGTTATAATTTGAATAATCAAATGAACCACCAATAGTAACATTCGTTGTTTTAGATGTAACAAAATCAATTTTACCTGCAAGATTTAAAGCCTTTCTAGAAACGTTTAACCTATATGGAGAGTTCTCCATACCAGAAGAAGTAACAAAACTTGCATTATTTATCACACCGCCAACATCACTTAAATTTTGAGTTAAAGGAGTTTCATTTAAATCATCCATTAACTCATTATTAATTCTATTAACACCTCCAACAAACGGTCTTGGATCAAGTTCATGTTTTGCTTCTCCAGACAAGAAAAAACCTACTATAGCTTCTTTCTTATTTCCAGCAGAATCTTTTTTTGTTAAAATTGGACCAGAAAGACTAAACCCTACTAAATTAAAACCAAATTTATCTAATCCAATTGCGTCATCTCCATTTTTAAAACCAGAAGTAACATACTCAATACCACCAAACCAATCTTTTGTTGCTCCTCTTGTTGTAATATTAATAACACCACCCGTTACATCTCCAAATTGAGCCGGTATACCCCCCGTTATTACACTCACTTGTTGAATAGCCGATTTAGGTAAATTTTGAGACCCTCTTACTTTTATACCATCAATATAAGTATCTGTTCCGCTTGTTCTAGAACCTCTAATACTCAAATCGCCACTCCCATCATCTGTAGAATAAACACCTCCAACTGTTGCTGCAATTGCTGCTGCTGACCTACCAGGCATTTTCTTTATATCTTCAGCTGTTACAGTTCCTCCAGAAGATGTTTGATCGGCAGAAATAAGAGGTATCTCATATTCAATCACAACAGATTCATCCAAATTCTCTGCACCAGAAGAGGCCCTAATCGCAGGGACTCTTGTTATCTTACCAGACATAACTACAACACCAGCAACCTTTATAGGTTGATACCCAACATATGTAGCTTGAATATCATATTTACCTGGAGTTAACGCATTGAAGGTAAATTTACCATCGAAATCAGTTGTTGTTCCAGTAACCTGAGACCCTCCTTTCATAAGTACTACGCTCGCAAAAGGTAATGGTTCACCACTATCCTTATCAAGAATCTTTCCTTGTATAGTTCCACCTGATTGAGCGAAAGCTATAGAAACTGTAAATAATACAGACACTAAAACAGCTAGTTTTTTTAACATATTTTGAATTTTAAAGTTTTTTTCGTGCAAATAAAGAGGCGTAAAAATAGAATATAAAACTCGTATACCAAATTATTTTCAGTAAAAATAATAATAGTTTTTAAGTTTTATATTATAGATTTTATAAACGGTTAATTTTTAGAATAAAATAACCTAATCTATATAGTTAAAGGAAAAAAATAAAATATTGAAAAAATAAAAGAATTTAAATCGACTTAGTTACCGCCATTCCCACTTGAAGAGTCATCATCCCCAGCACCAGAGCCTAAACTATCATCACCAGCACTATCCCCATCATCATCATCCTCATTATCGTCACCACCTATAACGGTAGTCCCATCATCTGAACCTGCTCCTCCTGAATCACCAGCACCATAAACCCCATCATCACCTTTCCCATCATCAGAATCTACATCACCTTCTCTAAGGCTAGAGTTATCTTCAGAATTGATTGTTGTATCTTCAGAGTGAGGAATAATCCCCTCCTCTTTCTGACAAGAAACAGTTACTAACATTAAGAATGCTAGAAAAGCAGATAAGCTATATTTATTTAACATACAGTTCATTACATACAAATATATGATTTTTTATCAAAAAAAAACCTTATTATACTAAATATCGTAGAAAAAGATGGTTTATTGTATAAGATGGCACCTTAAAATTTCGTTTAGATTAAAATATATTCTTTAATTATTTGTTACTTGTTTATTTTTACATTCGGTTTTGATAAAAATTGTAAATATATTATTATTCCCATTTTCACTTATATATGGCTCATTGCTATATATAAGGAATAAGTTCTATGATTGGAATGTATTCAAATCAATAACATTTAATTTCTCTGTTATATCTGTAGGAAACTTAACTTTGGGTGGTGTTGGAAAAACCCCTCACGTAGAATATTTAGTTCGTTTGTTATCCAAAGAATTTAAAGTTGCCACACTCAGTAGGGGGTATAAAAGAAGCACATCAGGGTTTTTCCTCTCTAACAAAGACTCTACAGTTTCTGACATTGGAGATGAACCTTTACAATATAGACTAAAATTCAAAAACATTCCAGTAGCTGTTGACGAAAAAAGAGTGAATGGAATTAATAGGATAAAAGAAACTCACCCAGAAACAGATGTAATTTTATTAGACGATGCATACCAACATCGAAAGGTAAATCCTGGAATCAACATATTGGTTACAGATAGTAGCAAGCTGTATATCAATGATAATGTTATACCTTCTGGAAGATTAAGAGAATGGGCTTGTGGCAGCAAAAGAGCAGATATTATTATTGTATCGAAAACAAGTAGTGTTTTATCACCAATAGAAAAAAGGCGAGTTAAAGAAAAACTAAGCCCACTCCCCCATCAAAAAGTTTATTTTTCTTACATTAAATATGGAGAAATTATTCCTTTTACAAATGCTGCTCATAAATTAAATAATGATGTTGGAAAGAATTTTTCTATCCTTTTATTAACCGGAATTGCTAAAGCTGGCCCACTTTTTTATAAATTAAACAATGAGTATAACTCTATAGAACATATCAAATTCTCTGATCATCATAACTTTACAGATTTAGACATAACAAGCATTAAAGAGAAGTATAAAAGCCTCTATGGGAATAATAAAATAATAATAACTACCGAAAAAGATATAATGCGATTATCTTTGCCAAAAATTTTAACTCAATTAGAGGGCATTCCAATTTTTTACATTCCGATAGAAATATGTTTTCACGGGAACGACAAAGAGGAATTCGACAAACAGATATTAAAATATGTTACAGAAAATTCAAGAAACTAAAGCCTTTTTAGAAAGCAAAACAAACATTTCTCCTTTTGTGGGTATTGTTTTAGGAACTGGGCTAGGAAATCTTTCTACAGAGATTGAAATTGAAACAGCTATTCCTTATACTGACATCCCTAATTTTCCAGTCTCAACTGTTGAAGGACATAGTGGTCAGTTGGTTTTTGGAACAATAAATGATGTTCCGGTTGTAGCAATGCAAGGAAGATTCCATTACTATGAAGGATATTCGCTTCAAGAATGCACCTTCCCAATTAGAGTGATGAAAGCTCTTGGAATTACCAACTTATTTTTGAGTAATGCAAGTGGTGGTGTCAATGCTGATTTTGAAATTGGTGACATTATGTTAATAACAGATCATATTAACTTATTACCAGACAATCCGCTAAGAGGAAAAAACATTGATGAATTAGGCCCTCGATTTCCAGACATGAGTGAGCCTTACGATATAGACTTAAGAAATCAAGTTATTAATATTGCTTCTGAAAACAACATTAAAATTCAGCAAGGAATTTATGCAGTTCTTTCTGGACCAACCTTTGAAACACCTGCTGAATACAAATACATACAAATAATTGGTGCAGATACTGTAGGAATGAGTACTGTTCCTGAAGTTATTGTTGCTCGTCACATGAACTTACCATGCATGGCCATGTCAATTATTACGGATTTAGGTGTTGACGGAAAAATTGTAGAAATTAGTCACGAAGAAGTTCAAGAAGTAGCTAAAGCTGCTGAGCCAAAAATGACTCTGATAATTAAAAAATTATTAGCAAAAATATATGCATCAGAAACTGTTTAATACTTTATCAGAAGCAATATTCCTTCTCCTCAAAAACTAGATAATTAATATAAAATGAAGAAACTTACTTTAATTACAATATTAGCTACTCTTTTATTCTCCTGTGGAAGTGAAAATCCCCAATCAGGTTCTAAAACTTCTATTTCTGGGACCCTTACCAACCTAACAGAAGGGAGCCTTATTTATTTAGACTACTTAACACCTCAACAACTTTATACCAAAGATTCGACAACTGTTGATGGAAATGGATTTTATAGTTTTAATTATAAAGTTGAAATCTTGGGTTATTATCGTTTAAGAATAAATAATCAAAATTTTATCAATCTTGTTCTTAATGTAGATGAATCTCCAATAATTAATGGTGATGGAAACAACCTAATGGACACATATACTATTGAAGGGTCTGATGAATCAAACAAATTAAAGCAGTTCAACTTGGCCTACAAAGCTAATGCAATGGCTCAAGATTCAATTGGACGTATTTATCAGGCAAACCCAAATGACCCTAATTTGTTTATGCAATTACAACAAGCTAAATTTTTAGCAGTTGGAAAAATGAATAATACATTTATGAATTTAATAAATGACAATCCAAGCTCACTAGTAAGTCTAGCAGCGGTTCAACAACTCGACCCTAAAGTTAGTGCTGACTTATATAAAAAAGTAGATGAGGCATTAAGCAAAACAATGGCTAGTAATCCATGGTTCACAGATTTTCATAAAAAAGTAGAAAGTATGGTTAACCTTTTCATTGGTGATCCTGCTCCAGATTTCACATTAAATGATACTAAGGGAAACCCTCTCTCTCTTTCATCCTTAAAAGGAAAAGTGATTTTAATAGATTTTTGGGCATCCTGGTGTAGACCTTGTAGAGCTGAAAACCCTAATGTTGTAAAAGCTTATGACAAATATCATAGCAAAGGTTTTGACATATTAAGTGTTTCTTTGGATAAAGATAAAAATAAGTGGGTAGCTGCAATAAAGCAAGATAACTTAAAATGGCCAAACCATGTTAGCGATTTACAAGCTTGGGGTTCTTCGGTTGTTCCTTTATATGGTATTGGAGGAATTCCATTCACCTTATTAATTGACAAAGATGGAATCATACTTGGTAAAAATTTAAGAGGAGAGGAATTAGAAAAAAAATTAGCAGAAGTTTTTAATTAGTTTATGATAATAATAGGAATTGCAGGCGGAACAGGCTCAGGAAAAACAACAGTTGTTACTAAAATTGCTAATAATTTACCCGAAGAAAACGTTACTGTCTTACCCCAAGATTCTTATTACAAAAACAATTCTGATCTTTCTTTTGATGAAAGAAAAAAAATAAACTACGACCATCCAAATTCTATTGATTTTGACTTATTATTGAATCATATTCAAAAATTAAAGGATGGAAAACAAATTGAACAACCTATTTATTCTTACATCACCCACTCTAGATCTGAGGATTACATAGTGGTTCACCCTAAACAAATATTAATAGTAGAAGGTATTTTAGTTTTTACAAATGAGGTATTAAGAAAGCTTTGTGATATTAAAATATTTGTCCATACAGATGCTGATGATCGTTTAATTAGAAGAATCAGACGAGACATCACTGAACGCGGTAGAGATATCAATGAAGTCTTGAATCGATATGAAAAAACACTAAAACCAATGCACAATCAATTCATTGAACCAACCATGAAATACGCAGATATGATTATTCCTGTAGGTGGAGAAAACAAAGTAGCCATAGATATTTTAGTCTCAATGATAAAAGAAAAAATTGGGAAATAAAATTCCATACATTTGCTATCACTCTAAATAAAACAATGAGATTTTTATTTTTATTTGTTTTCCTTAACTATTCTTCCCTCCTATTTTCTCAAATAGAAAAACCTTATTTTCAACAAGAAGTAAACTACAATATTAATGTAGAATTAGATGATGAAAACCATGAATTAGTTGCTTTTGAAAAAATCACCTACACTAATAATTCAACTAAAACCCTGCATTCTATTTATTTTCATGTTTGGCCAAATGCCTATAAAAAATACAATTCTGCATTAGGAAAACAACAATTAGAAGATCATAACACCAAGCTTTATTACGCTCCAGATAGTATCCTTGGTTATATTGATGGTTTAGAATTTAAAGTTGGTGATGAAAATCTTCAATGGAGTTATATTCCTGGTCAAGAAGATATTTGTAACGTAAGTTTACTAGACCCGCTTAGGCCAGGTGAGACAGTAGAAATCACAACCCCTTTTAACGTTAAAATTCCCAAAGGAATATTTTCTAGGTTGGGACACATGGGTCAATCATATCAGATAACACAATGGTATCCTAAACCCGCAGTTTATGACAACGATGGTTGGCATCAAATGCCTTATTTAGATCAAGGAGAATTTTACTCCGAATTTGGAACTTTTGATGTTTACATAACTCTTCCTAAAAATTATGTTGTTGGTGCAACTGGAGATTTAGTAAATGGAGAAAAAGAAATTGATTGGCTCAATAAAAAAGCAGCAATTACTCAATCTAAAATTGAAGATAGTACTATCGTGTTTATGGATAAAGGAGGCACCCCTCTGATGAACTTTCCCCTATCCAATGATACAACTAAAACATTACACTATCATCAAGAAAACGTTCATGATTTTGCTTGGTTCGCTGATAAGCGATATCATGTTTTAAAAGGAGAAGTGGAATTACCTCACAGCAAAAGAAAAGTAACCACTTGGGCTATGTTCACCAATAATGAAGGAGGTTTATGGTCGAAAAGTATTGAGTATTTAAATGATGCTACTTATTATTACTCCCTCTGGAATGGAGACTATCCATACAATCATGTTACAGCAGTTGATGGAGCTTTAAGTGCAGGCGGAGGAATGGAGTACCCAAACATTACAGTTATAGGAGAATCATATAATGATTTTGGATTAGAAACTGTAATTATGCATGAAGTTGGGCATAATTGGTTTTATGGAATTTTAGGCACAAATGAACGAGATCATCCATGGATGGATGAAGGTTTAAATTCCATGAATGAAAATAGATACATTGAAACAAAGTATCCAAAAAAAGGTTTTTTATCATCAGATTCTATATCTGATTCTGAAAGATATAAGGCTGATTATGAATTAGATTACTTAGTAAATGCTCGAAGGAACAAAGATCAACGAATAGAAGAACTCTCCGCCAATTATACACCTTCAAACTATGGAGGAATTGTTTATTCTAAAACAGCTATTGTTTTTGATTACTTAATGGCTTATTTAGGTGAAGATCTTTATGACAAATGTATGCAGCGTTATTTTAACGAATGGAAGTTTAAACATCCTCAGCCAAATGATTTACGTAAAGTATTTGAAGAAGAAACAGGTAAAGATTTAAGTTGGTTTTTTGATGGAATTATTAAAACCACTAGTAAGATTGATTACAAAATTGCTGGTGCAAAAAAAGACACTACTAACCCTGAAAACATTTTATTAAAAATTAGAAACAAAGGAAAAGTTCATGGACCCTTTTCTATTTCTGGCGTTAAAGATGGAGAAATAGTTTCTACACAATGGTACGAACCAATTGGAAAGAAAAAATTCGTTCCTTTTAAAAGAGGAGATTTTGATAATTACAGAATTGATGCTCAATTAGATATTCCAGAAGTAAAACGTAAAAACAATACTTTTAAAACTAAAGGTTTATTAAGAACTACAGAACCATTAAAACTTCAATTATATGGTTTCTCTGAAGACCCCGACAAAACTCAACTATACATTGCTCCTATTGCAGGCTGGAACATGAACGATAAAGGAATGTTTGGCCTAGCTTTCTACAACTCTGTAATTCCATCAAAGAAATTTGAATATGTATTGGCACCTTTGTATGCCATTAATTCAGAAAATGTAAATGGTTATGCCAGTGCTTTTTATCACATTTATCCAAGCTCTTTATTTCAAGAAATAGAGATTGGAGCAAATACAGCTTCTTTTTCATATAAAAGAGTTAATAGTATTCAGAATAGTAGCGGTAAAGAAGTCTTAGAATATTATAAAATAACACCAACTATAAAATTCACTTTCAAGAAAAAACGAGCAAGGCAACATAGTTCTATTTTCTTTTTAATAGAAAATATAAACCTTTATGAAGAAGAACAAATATGGAAACGGACTCAAGCAGGGAAAAATGAATATCAAATAGAACTAGATAATTATTATGTTAATCGATTTACAATAGGTATAAATAGTTCCCACCCCATTAATCCGTTTAATGTTAATGCTGTGATACAACAAGCCGATAATTTTGTAAAATTAGACTTAACAGCAAATTATCATTTTGCGTACAAAAAACATAAAACAGGTTTAGATGTGAGAATTTTTATCGGAAGGTTTTTATATAATAAAGATATCAACCTCAATGGCAATTATAATTGTCAATTAAGCGGTAACTCTGATTATTTATACGATCAAATATTTTTAGCAAGAACACCTACAAGCGCGACAAATGGGGTTTTAACACAGCAATTTGCTATTACAGATGGTGGATTTAAAAATTTAGCTTTTGCTGAAAATTCTGATGGGCAATTTATAAACGGAAACAAATGGTTAAACGCCATTAATATAAAAAGTAATCTATTGACAAAAAACTTAAGCGTTTATGTCGATTTCGGATTGGTAGGATATAATACAAGAGATTCACAAGGCAATGAAATTGATGGAGTGTCAAGTGCTGCATATAATATGGGGATTTCGTTAAATATAGTCCCTAATATATTTGAAGTATACTTCCCTTTGTACATGTCTAGTGATCTTAATCAATTAAATTATGGAGAAAAGATTAGATTTACATTAAATATTAACACACTTAATCCGTTTAAACTGATTAGAAATTTTGATTTGTAATTAATGACTCAATTACCTAAAAAAATATACTTCGCTTCCGATTTTCATTTAGGTGCTCCTAATTACGAGGAAAGCTTAAAACGTGAAAAAAGAATTGTTTCTTGGCTTGACGAAACAAAGATTGACGCGAAAGAAATATACTTAGTAGGAGATGTTTTTGATTTTTGGTTTGAATACAAAAATGCCATTCCAAAAGGATTTGTTCGATTACAAGGGAAACTTGCCGAATTAACAGATAGTGGAATCCCAATTCATTTCTTTACGGGAAACCATGATATGTGGATTTTTGATTACCTCCCGAAGGAACTTGGTGTATCTATACATAGAGATATCGTTATTAAAGATTTTAATGGTAAAAAGTTCTTGATTGGACATGGAGATGGATTAGGGCCTGGTG
>JAESUI010000328.1 GCA_016763135.1 Flavobacteriales bacterium | reverse complement strand
TCAAAATCATTTTTTAGTTGCTGTATTTTATCAGCTTCTAAATATATGGGATTGATTACATTTTTCATTTTCAAAAATTAAGGATAGCAAAGGTAACCAATCTATTTCATAGAGCGTAATTATCGATTAAATACATCATAATAATAAGTGAGAATTTCTTGCTAAAAGAAGTTGACAAAGCCAAAGTGGATTTTAGCCGAACGGAATACAATAGGATTGTCGAATTGTTTTCCTACAGCATAACTAATAGAAAATATTCCAGCCCTAGTTTCAAAGCTCATTCCTGCACCAAAACCGATAGGTCTGTCGGCTAAAAATTCATCTTTTCTATCATTTTCATAGTAGGCACCATCAATAAATAAATATAAATAAGAATTTTGCTCTAAAATGTAACGATACTCAATAGTTTCTATAGTGTATAAAGAGGCAAAGATAGATTCTTCATCAAACCCCCTTAAGGTTAATAAGCCACCAACTCTTAGTAATTCATTTTCAAAAAGGTTTTCATTAAAGGTGTATCCATTTTTAGAAGCCAATTTTATAACACTCCTTTTAGTAATAGGAATATAATAATCAATAGTTAAATTGGAGTTGTACAGGGTGCTTTTAAGGTTTAAATCTTCATATAATTTGTCATCAATTTGAGGGTTTTGTTTAATTGTTTTGTTTCCTAAAGAGCCAGTAAAAGTAATGTTATGACCTTTTCTTGGGTTTAAGATGTAATCAAGCTTAGTGTTGTGAATTTCTATACCATACAGTTGAGAAGATACATCTGCATAAGAGGGTAAAACAGTTAACGTTGCAAAGTTGGTTTGTGATAATAGACTTGAAGATTTATTATGGAAAAACACCTCGAAATAATTATTCCCTTTTAGGATGTATCGGATTCCAATTTTATGACCAACATCAATAAAAGTAGTATCTTTCTTATATAACTTGAATTTATAATCAATCCCGAAAGGGGTATTTACCAAAAAAGGATACATTACATTAAATTTTAAATCTTGCGTATTTTTTTGGATAGCTCTCCAGTTAAATTCTATCTTTTCTCCATTATGAAATGAGTTTATCAAGTTCAATTTCACATCACCAGTTAGTCTTAGTTTTCCTGTTTGTTCATCTGGTAATAACCCTAAAATTCCATCGAATCTACTGGCTTGTTTCTTTTTTAGATAGAGTAAAATTTTAGAATTGTCTTCAGTAAAAATTACTTTCCATTTTTTTTCTTCCGTAACAAAAGGGAGTTCTTTTATTCTTGTGCTTATTTTTCGAATAGCCTCTTCATTATATATGTCTCCATCTTTAATTCTAATATAATTCTTAATGTATTGGTCAGAAATAGTGGCGTTTCCTTTTATTAAAACACTGTCAATTTTATAAAGTCTATTTTTTTCTAAATATAATTGAGCAGAAAGTTTGTTGCCTTCAATTTGGATACTATCTAATTTTATTGAGGCAAAGGGGTATCCATTATTTTCATAAAATAGAATGATTTTTTTGAAGAAATTTTTCAATTGTTTTTCGCTAAAAGGTTTGTCATTATAGAGTTTGTCTCTAAAACCTATCTTACTCAAAATTTCTTCATCAATGTTTTTATTGGTTAAAGAAGTCCACTTATAGGTTTTTCCTAAATGGATAAAAACATGGAAATAAGAAGAATCTACTATTATACTATCTGTAGATGCGATTAAAAATGCTTTTTGATGTAGTTGATTTAAAATACCTGATAACTCATCTTTTAATGCCGGTAACCCAAGAATATTATTGTAATTGATAAGTTTAGTTGTTTTTAATGTGCTGTCATTAAAAGTTACCTTTAACTCAATTTTTTGAGCAGTTACATTTAATAATGTAAAAGTGTAAAGTAATAATATGTAAGCTTTTAGTTTCAAAACTATTAAGTTACGATAATATAGCGTTATTATTTGATTTGCCAATCAATTTTCTCAGTGTCATTATTACTCAATATCTCGTTTGTTTTAGAAAAATGTTGGCATCCAAAAAAACCATTGTATGCAGAAAAAGGTGAGGGATGAGCGGCTTTTAAGATATGGTGTATAGAAGAATCTATTAACTCTTCTTTGTTTTGAGCAAATCTACCCCAGAGTAAAAATATGAGTCCCTCTCTTTCTTCGGATAGTCTTTTTATAACAGAATCGGTAAATTTTTCCCAACCTTGTTTTTGATGGGAGCCAGCTTCGTGAGAACGAACAGTTAAGGTAGCATTTAATAGTAATATGCCTTGCTTAGCCCATGAGCTTAAATTTCCATGAGTAGGGATGTCATAGTCTAAGTCTTGTTTAATTTCTTTAAAGATGTTTTTTAAAGAAGGGGGGATTTTTTTTGCTTCTTTAGGAACAGAAAAACACAATCCATGAGCATGAGGTAGTATTTCTCCATCAATTGTTTCAAAAGAATGATAAGGGTCTTGTCCAATAATCACAACTTTAACTTTATTAAAAGGAGTGTATTTAAATGCGTTAAAAATATGTTGCTCTTCAGGGAAGATTTGATTCTTTTGTTTTTCTTGAAGTAAAAAAGATTTTAACTGAACAAAATAATCACTGTTAAAATCTTTTTCCATAGCTATTTTCCAGCTATTTTCTATCTCAGGTTTTATTTTTTTTTCTGACATTTTAAATTTTTTGTAACAAAAAATCACAATTTACGTATTACGCTAACATTAGCAGCTATGTTAATAAGTTTAATTGGTAATTGCTTAATTATCATTAGATTTGCAAAAGAATTTATTTACAAAATTAAGAAACTGGGATGAAAAAATTGATAATTGCAACTACAGCACTTTTTTTAGTAGCTATTTTATATTCTTCTTGTAAGAGCCACGAAACATGTCCAGCTTATGGATCTGTAGATACAGAAAATTCAGATAAACTTCCTTCATAAAATCTTGGATTGGATTAAAGTTGAATCCCATTCGGATTTAAATAAAATTGTTGAAGAATCATTTCAAGACAGTAACATTGGTGTAGCTATATTTAAACATAGTACTCGCTGTTCTATTAGCTCGGTTGCTAAAATGCGACTAGTTTCATTTTGGGATTTTAAAGGTGAGCTTCCCATTTACTATCTAGACCTTATTGCATTTAGAGATATTTCTAATTTAATTGCAGAGCAGTTTAATGTTCCGCATGAATCTCCCCAATTATTAATTATTAAAGATGGGAAATGTGTTTATAATGCGTCACATCTTTCAATATCAGTAAAAAATATACATTCAGAATTAGGGGTTAAAAGCTAATAGCAAAGCTTTAAAAAATGGAATTAAGATTTTGCATTTTTTTATAATCATAGTTTACTTCATCGTATTATTTTACTTAAAATAAACTATTTTATTATTGGTACTTTTGTTAAGGAATGAAGAAATTTTTACTCATATTATCTTTAGTTGTTTTTGCGCAAACATTAAGTGCTCAAGGAACTGTTTTTGATGAAAAAAGAACCATTTACAAAAGAGAACAATCTTTTGGATTGGTAGTTCATACAAGAGGTTGGGGGTTAACTTATCGTTATGGTCAATACACTTCAGGTTTTACAAGAAGAACTTATGAGGTAGAGTTGGTTGGGATGAAACATCCTAAAGAAATAAAAAGCTTTAGCTCTGTTTTTGATAATTCTAATGGTTATGTATATGGTCAATTAAATTCCATGCTAATAATAAGAGCTAGTGTCGGAAATCACAAAACGTTTATTAGTAAACAAAGTGTAAGGGGAATAGCTATATCATCTATAGTTAATGTCGGTTTGTCTTTAGCATATGCTAAACCTGTTCACTTAGAAGTTATTAAATTAGATTCGTTAGATGGAATTACTAGTGCGGTAGAAAAATATGATCCCGAGGTACATACTCAAGGAGATATTATAGGTAAAGCATCTTGGTTTAGAGGGTTGTTTAGTGGCAAGTTTTATCCAGGAGTATTTCTAAAGGCAGGCTTAAATTTTGAGTCATCTAGAGATGCAAGTAGAATTAATGCGCTGGAAGTGGGAGGAGTGTTTGATTATTATTTTCAGAAGATTCCAATGATGGCTAATGAATTTAATAAGCCTTACTTTTTTAATCTCTACGTTTCACTTACCTTTGGATCGAAAAAAACAGAATAGTATTTTGGAAAATCAAGTTAAAGAAAGAAAATTCTCTAAAAAACCTGAGTGGCTAAAAGTTAAGTTGCCTACAGGTAAAGCATATACTAATGTTCGTCAAATAGTTTCTGAGCATAAATTACATACTATTTGTTCAAGCGGTAGTTGTCCTAATATGGGAGAATGCTGGGGTGCTGGTACTGCTACATTTATGATTTTAGGAAACATTTGTACACGTTCATGTGGTTTTTGTGCAGTGAATAC
>JAESUI010000327.1 GCA_016763135.1 Flavobacteriales bacterium | reverse complement strand
TATGAATATGGGTAAACCTGTAAATCAAGAAAATCATGATGCAACAGTAGGGCTTAGCTTAGACGGACAGAAATTATTTATATATCGATTTACTAAAAAAAACGATGGAGATATTTTTGTTACTGAACGAAAGGGAACAAAATGGAGTAACCCAATCCCTCTGCCTGAGCCTATCAATTCAAAATATCAAGAAACTTCTGCTTGTTATTCTCCTGATGGAAACACCATTTATTTTGTAAGTAACAGACCAAAAGGTGAAGGAGGGAAAGATATTTATAAAGCAACGAAAAATAAAGATGGAGTATGGGGTGATGCAAAAAATTTAGGCACTACAGTAAATACTTTAGAAAACGAAGATGCTGTCTTCTTACATCCTGACGGAAAAACACTTTACTTTAGCTCTGAAGGGCACACAACTATGGGAGGTTACGATATTTTTAAAACTGTTTTGAACAAAGGAAAATGGAGTGAACCTGAAAGTATTGGCTATCCCATAAACACTTCCGATAATGATCTCTTTTTCGTTTTAACAGCAAGTGGCGACTATGGTTATTATGCCTCTGTAAAAGCAAGTGGACAAGGAAAAAGAGATATTTACAGAGTATCTTTTATTGATCAAATAAACAAACCTAAATTAACATTATTAAAGGGTATAATTTCTGATAAAAAAACAGGCGCCCTTTTAGAAGCTACTATCGAGATTTATGATAATGAAGAGGATAAATTAGTTGGGACTTTTAAATCTAATAGTGCTACTGGAAAATACATGGTTTCGTTACCTGCTGGTCGTAATTACGGAATAAGTGTTAAAAAGAAAGGATACCTGTTTTACTCCGAAAACTTTAACATACCATCCGATGCGGCTTTTCAGGTGGTAGAAAAAAACGTAAAACTGGATAAGCTTGAGGTGGGTAAAAAAGTAGTGCTTAAAAATATTTTTTACGATTATAACGCAGTCAATCTAAGGGCTTCGTCTTATAACGAATTAAATAAGGTGATAGAGTTACTGAATAATAATCCTAAAATGAAAATTGAATTATCTGCTCATACTGATTCTCGAGGAGGTGATGCTTACAACAACAAACTGTCTCAAGCTAGGGCTCAATCTTGTGTGGATTATTTAATTGGTAAAGGTGTTGATAAAAGTAGATTGGTGGCTAAAGGTTATGGTGAAAAACAATTAATTGTAACTGATGCTGAAATTGAAAAATTAACATCAGAAGTTGCTAAAGAAGATGAACATCAAAAAAATAGACGTACTGAATTCAAAATTATAGAAAACTAATTATAGGCGTATTAAAAATTTAAGTAGTAAGTACTTGTTTAGTTAGTAGTATTTACGTTGTTTAGGAAGCCAAGTTTTTACTTGGCTTCTTTTTTTTAGCCTTTACACCTTAAGGATGACCGTTAACTAAACAAATTCTTCATTTTTTGGGTTGATAGCGACTTTAGCTTACTTTTAAGTAGATTTAACTTGCTTATGAAAAAACTCTACACTCTTTTTATCTTCTCCATTATTACTTTTTCTGCTTTTAGTCAGGTTTATAAGCCTATGCTTTCTAATAGTTCAGAGTGGTATTATTCATACTTAGGGATAGGATTTAGCGGAACTTTTCAATACTCTAAGGGTTCGGACACTATAATTTCTGGAACAAACTATACGATAATTCAGGAATTTTACAATTCATTCCCGATGGTAGTAAACAACTTTTATCGAGAAGACAGTCTAAATAAAAAGGTTTACACTATTAATCACGCCAATGATCCTGAATTTTTACTATATGACTTTAACCTTTTACCAGGAGACACTTTTTTTAGAAACGTAGCTTCGTTTCCCCAACAAGGCTTGATACTAGATAGTATCACCAATAATTTTAATAGTTTGTCTTTAAATCAACAATGCCTATTTGATTCTGCTAGTTGCTTTTCTTCACCAAGAATATTCTACTTCAGCAGATTAAATGGTAATTCCATTTATGATATTTGGATAGAAGGAGTTGGGTCATTAAATAATCTCCAGCCCTATCATGGAATGGGTGTGACTAATTGTGAGACTTCGTTAACATGTCATTTCAACGAAACAGGTAATAAAGATCTTTATTTTAGTAATTGGTTCAAACGTACGGATGGTGAATGTCGTGCCTTAATAACAGGAATTGATACTTATAGCAAGAATAGTTCATCAATAACTATATCTCCCAACCCCAACAACGGAGAAAACATTTTAATTTCTGGCAAAGATTTAAGCTCAGTTAAAATTTACAATATCCATGGCCAATTAATAAAAACTGCTCATGTACAAAATGATAAAATTGAGTTAAACCTTATTAAGCAAACCAAAGGAATATATTTTGTAAAAGTCCAATTTAATAATGGAGAAATTGCTACTAAAAAATTAGTCTTAAATTAGTTTTATGAAAAAACTCTACACTCTTTTTATAGCTGTATTAATTACAGTTTCTGCTTTTAGCCAAGCGTACAAACCTATGCTTAAAGAAAATAAGACTTGGGAAGATATTCTTGAATATTGGAATCAACTTCCTCTCCAAAATCATTCACATAAATATTCTATATATTACATTAATGGTGATACGATGGTTAATGGTACTCAATATCAAAAACTTTACTCTCATGATACTACTACATATGGCGCTGGAAACACTATCATACCAGGTTATCCTTCTCAAAATAATGGATATAAATTAATAAGGGAAGACACAACGACTAGAAAAATTTGGCTGAGATATCAATTCAGTTTTGATACAATTAGCAGAGAAGTCTTACTATATGATTTCTCATTAAATGTTGGAGACACAGTACAATCTTTTAATGTATACGCATATAACCCTTCCTCTATACACACCAAAGCAGTGATTGATAGTATTGGATTAACAACTTTAAACAATAATGAAGTCGTCAGAAAATTCCATCTCACACCACTGTTCACCCATCAACCTACTTACTTTATTGAAAGCATAGGAGGTGAATTTAGCTTCCTTATCCCTCTTGAACCAGTTTTTGAGTATACTTCACTATTAACATGCGTAAAAGACAGCGGTATAGTTCTTCACAATCCCGGGTGGCATCCATGTGGGAGTATAGTAGGAATTAATAATAATTACATAATCAATTCCTTATTTGAGCTCTACCCTAACCCTAATAATGGAGAAAACATTCTAATTTCTGGTAAAGATTTAAATTTGATAAAGATTTACAACATCCACTCCCAATTGATAAAAACTGTTGTTATAGAAAATGATAAAACTGAATTAAGTCTTATCAACCAATCTAAAGGGATTTACTTAGTAAAAGCACAATTTAGTAATGGAGAAATTGTAACTAAAAAATTAATCCTCACTAGATAGGAGCAACCCTAATAATTTTGTAGTAGCCAAAGCATCTCCACCAGCTCGATGTCTATCTTCTTTAGGAAT
>JAESUI010000025.1 GCA_016763135.1 Flavobacteriales bacterium | reverse complement strand
TGCAGAAGCAAACAGTTTAGAAGATGATCGATTTGAGTTGGTGAAACAGAACTTTCGTTATTTGAAAAATTTTTTAAAATTCCATCAGGCAGTTCCTGCGGATTGCATTTTAGCTGATTTGGGCGTTTCCTCACATCAGTTTAATGAAGGGGAAAGAGGTTTCTCCATTCGTTTTGAAGGTCCGTTAGACATGAGGATGAATCAGAATGGAGAGTTAACAGCAGAGAAAATAATCAATGATTATAAAGAAGCTGACCTGATTAGAGTTTTTAGAGAATACGGAGAAGTGAAGAATGCCCAAAAGTTGGTTTTTGAAATTGTAAACCGAAGAGAAGAAAGGAGAATTACAAAAACGAAAGAGCTGATTGAAATAATTGAAGGTTGTGTGCCAGGAAAATTTAGGAATAAATATTTAGCCCAAGTTTTCCAAGCATTAAGAATAGAGGTGAATGATGAGTTGGGTGCATTGAAAGATATGTTAGAGCAAAGTTACGAGGTGTTAAAACAAGGAGGGAGATTATCGGTGATAACCTACCATTCTTTAGAAGACAGGTTAGTAAAGAATTTTTTTAAGAAGGGAAAGTTTGAAGGTGACTTGGAAAAGGATTTTTTTGGAAATCCACAATTGAAATTCAAACAAATAAATAGGAAGCCAATTCTTCCAACAGAGGAAGAAGTTAAAAACAACAACAGAGCACGAAGCGCAAAACTTCGGGTAGCTGAAAAACTATGAAAGGATAAGTGAACACGTTTAAGAAAGAAAAAAAGCCAAAGAAGAAAAAAGAAGCTAGTAAGTTTTCAAAATCGTTGGCGAATATATTTTCTGGAAACTTCTTGTCGAAAGACAGTGTGGTAGGACTTCTGCCCTTCATATTTTTCTTAACATTTATTGGAATTCTTTATATCGCTAATGGTTATTATGCGGAAAAAGTAGTTAGAGATTTGTATAAGACAGGTAATGAAGTAAAGGAGTTGCGGTCAGAATACATTACCATAAAGTCAGATTTAAATTTTAAAAGTAAACAATCGCAAGTTGCACAAGCAACTGAACGTCTGGGGATTTTTGAATCAACTATTCCTCCAACAAAAATTATAGTTGATGAAGACCAAATGAAGAAAATAACAGAAGAGAATTAAAATGAAAGGGCAAAAGCAAATAATATTTTCAAGGGTATACATTGTGTATGGTATGGTCTGTTTGTTTGCGATGGCTATTATTTTCCAAACATTTAAAATACAATCACCGCTTTTTGAAGGTGATAAATGGAGAGCCAAAGAAGAATCATTGACTCGAAATTTTCGTGAAATTGAAGCGGTTAGAGGTAATATTTATGCCGCTGATGAAAGCTTATTGGCTACTTCAATTCCAAAATACGAAGTAAGGTTTGATGCTAATACGGATGCATTAACTGATACTTATTTTAATGAGAATGTAGATTCTTTGGCTTACCAGTTGTCAAAATTATTCCCGGAAAAATCTCAATCTCAATATTTAACTGAGCTAAAAATGGCTCGGGCAAAAGGTAAAAGATATCATCTTATCAGAAGAAATGTAAAGTTTACAGAATTAAAAATACTTAAAGATTTTTCGATTTTCAGGAAAGGGAAATTTAAAGGTGGGTTTATTGCGGTGCAGCAAAATAAACGAGTTAGACCTTTTAAAGTACTGGCAGCAAGAACTATCGGTTATGAAAGAGAAGGGAGTAAGCCTGTTGGACTAGAAGGGGCTTATAGTAAGGAGTTGAGCGGAGTTAAAGGGGAGATGTGGATGCAAAAAATTGCTGGAGGAGTTTGGATGCCAATTGGAGAAAATAGCGGAAGAGAACCAGAGGACGGTAGTGATATTTATACAACCATTGATGTAAATATTCAAGATGTTGCTCAGCACGCATTAGAAAACCAACTAATGGAGCATCAAGCAGATCATGGTTGTGTTGTTTTAATGGAGGTTTCTACCGGAGACATTAAGGCAATTGCAAATTTGAAGAGAAATAAGGACGGCTCTTATTATGAAAGCTACAATTATGCTGTTGGTGAAAGTACTGAGCCTGGCTCAACTTTTAAGTTGGCTTCTTTAATGGCAGCCTTTGAAGATGAGTATCTTGATTTAGATGATATGGTGGATACAGAAAATGGAACTACTAAATTTTATGACTTAGTGATGCGAGATTCTCATATAGGAGGTTATGGGAAAATTTCCATTAAAGAGGCATTTATTGTCTCCTCAAATGTTGGAATTTCTAAAGCCATAAATAGGGTTTATGCTTCTAAGCCACAAGAATTTGTAGATAGACTTTACAAAATGGATTTGAACAAGAAATTGGGAATTGAAATTGCTGGTGAAGGTGCTCCATTAATTAAGAGTACTGATAATGATTCTTGGTCAGGGGTTTCTATCCCTTGGATGTCGATTGGTTATGAGTCTCAGTTGACACCGTTGCAAATTTTAACTTTCTACAATGCTGTTGCTAATAATGGTAAGATGGTAAAGCCAAGATTTATAACTGAAATTCGGCAGAGTGGTAAGTTAATTAAGGAATTCGAGGTGGAAGTAATCAATAATTCCATTTGCTCTAAAAACACCATTAAAATGGTAAAGGAAATGTTAGAAGGAGTTGTTGAAGAAGGGACGGCAAGAAATCTAAAAAACTCAATGTATAAAATTGCAGGAAAGACAGGTACAGCACAAATTGCAAATGACAAGTATGGGTATAAATATAAATCAAAAGTAAGTCATCAAGCATCTTTTGTAGGTTATTTTCCGGCAGATAATCCAAAGTATACTTGTATAGTAGTGGTAAATGCTCCTTCAAAAAATGTGTATTACGGAAACTTAGTTGCAGGCCCAATTTTTAAAGAAGTTGCAGATAAAGTTTATGCAAGTAGTATTCAAATTCACGATGAGTTGGATAAAAAAGAACACTTAGCTGCTTCTAGAATTCCTTATGCCAAGGATGGTTATTACAATGATTTATTAAAAGTTTATTCAGAGCTGAATATTAAAACTTCACAAGAAGGAGTAAACCCTAAATGGGCAAAAGTTGCAACAGGAGAGAATGAAGTGAAAATTTATAAGAAAAAAATTGCCCCGATTTATGTCCCAGATGTTACTGGTATGAGCATAAAAGATGCATTGTACATCCTAGAAAATCAAGGGATGAATGTGCGATTTACAGGGAATGGAGTGGTTAAAACACAATCTATATTACCAGGAGAAAAAATAATTAAAGGAGAAAAAATAATACTTGAGTTGGTTTGAAATTATTAAAAGACATTATATATAAAGCCGGGATAGAAGAGGTAATTGGGTCTACCCAAGTGGCTATAGAAAAGGTATGCTTTGATTCGAGAGAGATAGAAAAGTTTAGTCTTTTTATTGCTGTTTCAGGTACTCAGGTTGATGGACATCAATACATCGCAAAAGGAATTGAGGATGGTGCAATTGCAATTGTTTGTGAGAAATTTCCAGATGAAATTAATGAAGCAATTACTTACATCAAAGTGCAAAATAGTAGTGCAGCTTTAGGAGTAATTGCAGCTAATTTTTATGATAACCCAGCTTCAGAAATTAAGCTGATTGGTATAACTGGTACAAATGGGAAAACCACTACAGCAACCTTATTACACGATTTATATATACAGTTAGGTTATAAATCTGGTTTGCTTTCTACTGTGGTAAATAAAATTGGAACAGAAGAAATTGAATCAACTCATACTACTCCAGATGCTATTCAATTGAATGCATTGTTGAGGCGTATGATTACAGAAGAGTGTGAGTATTGCTTTATGGAGGTGAGTTCTCACGCTATACATCAAAACAGAATTGCTGGTTTAGATTTTACAGGAGGAGTATTCACGAATATCACACACGACCATTTAGATTATCATAAAACCTTTGATGAATATTTAAAAGCAAAGAAATTTTTCTTCGATTGTTTAGGTGAAGATGCTTTTGCATTAGTG
Source organism: Flavobacteriales bacterium (assembly GCA_016763135.1). Lineage (GTDB taxonomy): Bacteria > Bacteroidota > Bacteroidia > Flavobacteriales_E > Vicingaceae. The sequence continues at coordinate 2,054 of JAESUI010000025.1, read as the reverse complement.
AATAAAGATGATAAGAATGGGATGGTAATGTTGCAAAATACTAAGGCAAAAAAAGTTACTTACGCATTAAAGAGCATGGCGGATTATAGCTGTAAGGTTATTGAAAGCGATTTTTCAGGAATGCAGTTGAATATTGATGGAGCTGAAGTCTGGACTAAATTAATCGGTCAGTTTAATGCTTACAATCTATTAGCTATTTATTCAACTGCAGTTTTATTAGGGCAAGAAAAATTAAATGTGCTTACAGCAATTAGCAATTTAGTTTCAGTTGATGGAAGGTTTCAGTATGTAAAATCATCGAAAAATGTTGCTGGAATTGTTGATTATGCACACACGCCAGATGCGTTGAAAAATGTACTAAAAACCATCAATGATATTAGAACAGGGAATGAACAACTGATAACATTAGTTGGATGTGGAGGGGATAGAGACAAAGAAAAACGACCAATAATGGCGCAAATTGCTTGCGATTTGAGTGATAAGATAATTCTTACTTCAGACAACCCAAGAACAGAAAATCCAGATGAAATAATTAAGGATATGAGACAAGGGGTTGATGGAGTTCACTTTAAAAAAGTACTGGCAATTGTAAATAGAGAAGAAGCAATCAGAACAGCTTGTTCTTTAGCAAATGATGGTGACATCATTTTAGTTGCTGGAAAAGGACACGAAAAATACCAAGAGATAAATGGAGAGAAATTACCATTTGATGATATGCAAATTTTAACTGAAACTTTTGAATTAATGAAAAACTAATGCTGTATTATTTATTTACATACTTACAAGAATTAGATGTTCCCGGAGCAGGAGTATTCCAGTACATTACATTTAGAGCAGCCTTTGCGTTAATAGGTTCGCTAATTATTTCGATGGTAATTGGTAAACGAATTATCAAAAAATTGCAATTAATGCAGGTTGGTGAGGTAGTTAGGGATTTAGGTTTGCAAGGACAAATTGAAAAGCAAGGAACTCCGACAATGGGAGGCTTAATCATTTTGGCAGCCATTTTAATTCCAACACTATTATTCGCTAAGCTTGATAATATTTATATCATTTTGATGATTATCTCAACCATTTTATTGGGGATAATTGGATTTATAGATGACTACATTAAAGTATTCAAAAAGAATAAAGAAGGTTTAGCTGGTAGATTCAAAATAATGGGTCAGGTTGTTGTCGGAATAATAGTAGGATCCATTCTTTATTTTAATGATGGAGTTGTTGTAAAACAAAAAACATATAATGATGCAGCACCTTCTCATGTAAGTCGAGAATTAATAAATGATAAAGTTCATGAATCTTCCGCTAATTACACTTGGGAAGATGTTAAATCTACAGTTACTACAATACCATTTGTGAAAAACAATGAATTTGATTACGCTTCATTAACTAGTTGGGCAGGAAAGTATTCTTATTTATTTGGTGGGATAGTTTTCATACTAATTGTAATAATTATTATCACAGCAGTATCCAACGGAGCAAATATGACCGATGGTTTGGATGGGCTAGCAACAGGAACTTCGGCCATAATTGGAATTACACTAGCAGTGTTTGCTTACGTATCTGGTAATACTGTTTTTGCCGATTACCTGAACATTATGTACATCCCCGATTCTGGTGAACTGGTAATATTCATTGCCGCATTTGTTGGAGGATGTATAGGGTTCTTATGGTATAATTCATACCCAGCTCAAGTATTTATGGGAGATACAGGGAGTTTAGCGTTGGGTGGAATAATAGCAGTGTTTTCATTAGCAGTTAGAAAAGAATTACTTATCCCTCTTTTGTGTGGAATTTTCTTGGTAGAAAATTTATCGGTAATGATTCAGGTAGGTTATTTCAAATATACAAAGAAGAGGTATGGAGAGGGGAAAAGGGTGTTTTTAATGGCACCATTGCATCATCATTTTCAGAAAAAAAATATGCACGAAGCAAAGATTGTATCAAGGTTTTGGATTGTAGGAATAATGTTAGCGCTCCTAACATTTGTAACCTTAAAACTGAGATAAAATGAGTAAAAGGCTCGTCATTTTAGGTGGTGGAGAAAGTGGTGT
>JAESUI010000326.1 GCA_016763135.1 Flavobacteriales bacterium | reverse complement strand
TTTAATTTCTGAACTAGTTTTTGTGATTGTTGTAGAAGCATAACTTGTAGTAGCAATGAATCCAATAAGTGCGAATACCAATAATAATTTTTTCATAATACCTGATTTTTAAGGGTTGTTAACTGGTGACTAAATTAAGCAATAGGAACAGGATATCTTTGTTAAATAGTGTTAAATTTTGCAAGTGAAGTAATACCACCTTTTACTTTTTCATTTAATTTAACGTTTAATTCAACATCTAAGGGTAATAATAAATCTACCCTAGATCCGAATTTAATAAATCCACATTCATCAGTTTGGTTAACGGAATTTCCTTCTTTCCCAAAAAATACAATTCTTCTGGCAAGGGCTCCTGCAATTTGTCTATACAACACACGCCTTCCTTTTTCATCTTCAACAACAATGGTTGTCCTTTCATTTTCTGATGATGATTTAGGGTGCCATGCAACTAAATATAAGCCAGGATGGTATTTGTAGTATTTTAATACTCCACTTATAGGGTATCTATTTATATGAACATTAACTGGAGACATGAAAACAGATACTTGTATACGTTTATCATTAAAATATTCTGTTTCTTCAACTTCTTCAATAACAACTACAGTGCCATCTGCTGGAGAAATAATTTCACCTTCTTTAGGAGTGAAATCCCTATTTGGACTTCTAAAAAATTGTAGGATAGTAATTAATAGAAAGCCTGATATGCTATAGCCAATTATCCTAATAATTGCATAATCCTGCAAAAAGAAATATAGTACAGCATTTAATATTGCAATAAATAGTATGGTAATAATAAGTGAAGGAATTCCTTCTTTATGAAATTTCATAGATGAAATATTAAGGTGCAAAAATAATAATTCTAACTTATCAATTGCAAATAAGAATAGACAAAAGGAACCGAAAGTAATAAGCCATCAAAACGATCCAGTATACCACCATGTCCAGGTAGTAATTTGCCAGAGTCTTTAATGTTTAAGCTCCTTTTGAGCATTGATTCTACCAAATCACCTAATCCTCCAAAAACAGCTATAATAAACCCCAGAATCATCCAATTGGTGAGGCTAAGGTTGGTGAAATAGATAGATAAGATATAGGCAAGGGCAAGGGTTACAATTCCACCACCTATACTACCTTCCCACGTTTTTTTAGGAGAAATCCGTTCGAATAGTTTATGTTTTCCAAAAAACCTTCCAGAAAGGTACGCACCAGTATCATTCATCCATAATAATAAGAAGAAGCCTAAAATAATCTGGAAACTATATTCACTAAGAATTCCAGTATTAGAATAATAACCCAAATCGAATAGCATAGCGAATGGAATAGCCACATATATTGCTCCTAAAACGGTAAAAGCAATATTTACGAAAGGAGCGCTCTTTTTTCGATATAGCTCAACAATAAAAATAAAGAACATCATGATGATAGGAATGAAAATATATTTGAACTGAACTTCTCCTTGGCTTAACAATCCTAATATGATCATAAGTGATACCCCAGCTAATGTCCCTAAAAATTTGATCGGTTTAATTTCCTTAGATTTTTTCACAAGGCCATAAAATTCATCAATCCCTAGAAGAACTATTAGCGTAAATAAGCCCATAGCAATAATGGAATTAAAATAAATTCCTGCTACTATTGTAACGATGAATAAAACCCCTGTGATTGCTCTAGTTAACATCTGTTATTGAAGTGAGTTTTTAGAAATAATGTATTTAGCTTTTATGACATCTTCGGGTTTAATGTGCAATTCTATTTCGGCATTCATTAAATGTTTGTGCATAGAGTCCATTTTATCAACGATTACAACATCAATGTCATTATCTTCTAAAACAGATTTAACAATCTCTGATTGATTGGGGTTGTTACTTTTATATATAATTACCCAGTTAGACACAGTTAGCTTTTTTCTTCGGGAGCATCCTCAGAATTGGTGTCAGGTTTTTCATCTTCGGTCATATCAACTTCTTCAGAAACTCTAGTGTCAATAGTCTCAGCACTATTTTTTTTTGCTGGTTTTTTCTTAGAGATTTTTTTTTCTTCTTTTAGTTCTTCTTCAAACCTGCTTTTCCCAAAAATCAATTCTAAATCATCTCTAAAAATCACTTCTTTTTCTAAAAGCTTATCAGCCAATAAAGTTAGTTTATCTTTATTTTCTGTAAGAATTTTGAGTGCTCTTTGGTAAGAAATATCAATCATCTTTTTTGCTTCTTCATCAATTAATTCAGCCGTTTTTTCACTGTATGGCTTAGAAAAAGAATATTCATTTTGTCCCGAAGAATCGTAATAGCTAATGTTTCCTAGTTTATCACTAAGGCCATAGATGCTGACCATAGCATAAGCTTGTTTGGTTACTTTTTCTAGGTCACTAAGAGCTCCAGTAGATATTTTTCCAAAAACAATTTCTTCTGCGGCTCTTCCTCCAAGGGCAGCACACATTTCATCTAATAACTGTTCAGTAGTAGTTATTTGCCTTTCTTCTGGTAAATACCAAGCAGCACCTAATGATCTTCCTCTCGGAATAATAGTAACCTTAATTAAAGGAGAGGCATATTTAACTAACCAACTTACTGCGGCATGTCCAGCTTCATGGTAAGCAATGGCTTTTCTTTCATAATCAGAAATAATTTTATTTTTCTTTTCAAGTCCACCAATAATTCTATCTACAGCATCTAAAAATTCTTGTTTTCCAACTTTATTTTTATCATTTCTTGCTGCAATTAAAGCTGCTTCGTTACAAATATTAGCAATATCAGCACCAGAAAACCCTGGTGTTTGTTTTGCTAAAAACTTTACATCAACTGTTTTATCGATTTTTATTGGCTTAAGATGAACTTCAAAAATCTCTTCACGCTCATTTAATTCTGGTAAGTCAACATGAATTTGTCTGTCAAATCTTCCAGGTCTAACCAATGCTCTATCTAAAACATCAGCTCTGTTGGTCGCAGCTAAAACAATTACTCCTGTATTTGTACCAAAGCCATCCATTTCTGTTAAGAGTTGGTTGAGCGTATTTTCTCTTTCATCATTTCCGCCTTGCATAGCACCTTTTCCTCTAGCTCTACCAATAGCATCAATTTCATCTATAAATATAATAGAAGGGGCTTTATCTTTTGCTTGTTTAAATAAATCTCTAACTCTTGATGCTCCAACACCCACAAACATTTCAACAAAGTCTGAACCTGATAAAGAAAAGAAAGGGACCTGAGCTTCACCAGCTACAGCTCTCGCTAATAATGTTTTTCCTGTCCCTGGAGGGCCAATCAATAAAGCTCCTCTTGGAATTTTCGCTCCAAGTTTAGTGTATTTTTCTGGTTTTTTTAAAAAGTCTACTATTTCCTGAACTTCTTCTTTAGCCCCTTCTAATCCAGCAACATCATCAAAAGTTGTCTTAGTTGCATTTTCTTTATCAAATAATTTAGCTTTAGATTTACCTATGCTAAAGATTTGCCCAGCTCCACCTCCAGCTCCACCACCCATTCTTCTCATCAAAAACATCCATATGGCAACAATAATAATAATAGGGAATAATAATCCTAATAATCCTCCAAACCAATCTTCTTCAGTGGTTACATTGTATTTTAAGTCGTTTTTTTCAGCATAGCCTTTCAAGTCTTCATAAAAACCATCTTCAGAAAAGTATTCAAAATAAAAATGAGGGCCTCGGTTTTGACCTGAAGAAATTAGAGGAGCCTTAATTCTTTCTCTATATTCATCAAGCTGAGTTGCGTCTTTGGTAAGCGTTATTCGAACCTCTCTTTTGTTTTTGATGACAAGGACTTCTTGAACATAATTATTTACAACCATTTGCTCAAATTCAGCTTCAGTAATAGTAGTTGATGCACTTCCGTAACTAAAGAATTGAAGTACAATTAAAGCTAAACCAATTACTGCATATATCCAGTAAAAGTTAGAAGGTTTTTTTGAGCTACCTCCTAATGAAAATTTATTTTTTTGTTTTTTCGGTTGTTCCATTAACTTTTCCCCTCTTCTATTTTTGTGATTTTGGCATCAGCCCAAAGCCCATCCAAATTGTAAAAATTCCTTGATTCTTCCTGAAAAATATGTACTACTGTATTAACATAATCAAGTATTATCCATTCAGCATTTCCAAATCCTTCAGATTTCCATGGTTTTTCACCAAGTGTTTCCCTTACTTCCCTCTCAACAGATCTAGCTAAAGCATTTACATGAGTGTTTGAAGTTCCTGTACAAATAATAAAGCTTTCACAGACAGCATTTTCAACAACACTTAAATCTATGTGAACTATATTTTCTCCTTTTAATTCTTGTAAGCCTTTAACCACAACATCCGATAGAATTTGTGATTCTTTAAGTTCCTTTGTCTTACCCATTCAATTATTAATCATTTTAATATTACAAAATAACGAATAATCCCTGAGGAAATATGCATTATCTAAAACATTTAGGTTAAACTTTTTTACTCATCAAATAATCAATATTTTTGAAATTGATGTACGAACGATTATTTATAGGAAATAAATTAGTAGAATTAGAAGAAATCGATTCTACCAATACTTACTTACAAGAGTTAGTAATTAATAATGAAAATGAGATAGAAGGTATTGTTGTTGTTGCAAATAATCAATATTCTGGTAAAGGACAAAGAGGGAATAACTGGATTAGTGAACAGGGTGAAAACCTTACATTTTCTATTCTTTTAAAGCCAAATATTGAAGTGAAAAATCAATTTCTAATAAGTAAGGTTGTTTCTTTAGGTATTATTGATTTTTTATTGAATAAAGGGTTAGAAAATGTTAAAATAAAATGGCCAAATGACATTTATTGTAATGAAAATAAGCTTTCGGGTGTCTTAATTGAGAATTCAATTAAAGGGAGTAGGATCTATAATTCTATTGTTGGGATAGGTTTAAATGTAAATCAAACAAAATTCTCATCTTTAGTAAATGTAACCTCATTAAAAAGTGTAATAAGGGAGACGTTGAATTTGAAGGAGTCTCTAGATGAACTTTTATTCTTTATTGAAAAACGATATTTAATTTTAAAAGCTGGAAAAGTTGATTTGATTAATAGTGATTATTTAACATTTCTATATTGGATAAACGAATCCAAAACTTTTCTAATTGACAATAAAAATATAGAAGGGGTTATTACAGGAGTAAGTTCAATAGGTAAACTTCAACTTGAAATTAATAAGCAAATTAGAGAATTTGATTTAAAAGAAATTAAGTTTAAAATATAGAATACTCTATAAATGAATTTTAGCAAGCCTTTTAACTAAACTATTAAAAAAATCAGTTAATGGTTTTTCTACCATCATTTTCATAAAAGGATTAATATCTCCTTCAAAAACCAAATGAGCTTCACAACTATCACTTTCTTTTTCTGATATAAAAATATTTAAAGTGAATTTAAACGGTGTTTTACCATAAGAGTCGAGGTAAATAAGTGAATTTGCTGTAGATGCAACACGTTTTAAACCAAGAGTCCCCATACTTTTTATTTTCATTGTACAGTTCTCTTCAGTCGATTCCCAATTATCAATTTTATCTTGAGGGAATAATTGTTCGAAATTATTCATATCCATTAAGAAGTTATAAACTTCTTCTTGGCTAGCATTAATGGACTGATGATTGGTTTCTATATTCACTGGGTATTATTTATTTTGGACTAAAGGAGACCATTTGCTTGGATTTTCCTTCCAGTCAGATAATGATTCTAAATCAGTTTTAGAAATATAATTAGATTCAACAGCTACTTTTAGCATAGAATCATAATCACTTAAAGTAATTAGTTTACAATTACTTTTTTTGAAATTATTTTTTGCTAATTCAAATCCATAAGTGAAAATAGCAACCATACCAAGAACATTACATTTATTTTCTCTAAGAGCTTCAACAGCTTTCAGACTACTTCCTCCTGTTGAAATTAAATCTTCAATAACCACAACTTTTTGATCTTTAAAGATGTCACCCTCTATTAGGTTTTGCATTCCATGACCTTTAGCTGAAGATCTAATATATGCAAAAGGTAACCCCATTGCTTCAGCAACTAAAGCACCGTGGGCAATTCCTCCAGTTGCAACCCCTGCAATTACTTCTGCATTTGGAAAATGCTCATTTATTGCATCAACAAATTGTTGTCGTATAAAAGTTCTTACTGGCGGATATGATAAAGATTTTCTGTTATCACAGTAAATAGGCGAATTCCAACCTGAAGCCCAATGAAAAGGGTTTGTAGGATTCAATTTAATAGCTTTAATTTGTAGTAACGATTCTGCTATTTTTGTTGCGGATTCTTGGTTTAAAATCATAGGTGCAAATGTATAAAGTTTTTATCAACGATAAGATAATTTGTTTTACAAATAATATAGAAGATAACAATCAATTTTCTAGTGCATTAAATTTAAACTTCTTTTCATCAAACTTTACTCCTTTTATAGTTGATTTATTGTGTAGTGATGATAAAATGAATGTTAATGTTGTTGTTCAGGATTACGAATCTGCTTTTCAAGAATTTCAATCATATTTTAAAATAATTAAAGCATCGGGAGGAATTGTTAGTAAAAGCAAAAATGAAAAACTTTTTATTTACCGGTTAGATAGATGGGATTTGCCAAAAGGAAAAATAGAAAGCGGAGAGGAAATAGAAGAAGCTGCTATTAGAGAAGTGGAAGAAGAATGTGGTATAACTGATTTATCGATTAACAAAAAGCTACATGATACATTTCATGTATATAAGTTAAAGGATAAGCTTATTTTAAAACAAACTTATTGGTTTGAAATGTCAAGTAATTATATTGGAGAATTAGTCCCGCAAATTGAAGAAAATATTACAAAAGTAGAATGGCTATCAGCTAATCGTATAACAGATGAAGTATTAAAAAATACTTATAGTTCTATATCAGAATTAATAGAAACTAACGCTTAATGAGGTCATAGAAGTCTTTTTCTATGTTATCTTCTGTTGCTCTTTCAGCAGTTCCTCCTGGTCGTCCTGCAGGTGCTTTTACAACGTTTAAATTCTCATCAATCAATATGTAAGTAGGGAAAGTAACTACTCTGTAGCTTTCAAGAATTTTTTTGTTATTTCCAATATGCAAGAAAGTCCAGTTATAATCTCCATTTTTTACTAGAAAGTTTTTCATTTTGCTAAAATCGTTATCAGCACAGATGCTAATAAAGTGAATTTTGTTTTTATATTTTTTATGTAAAACTTTCATTATTTTCATTTCTTTTTGGCTTGGTATACTCCAGTTAGTCCAAAAATTAATATAAACAGGTTTTCCTTTAAAATCATTTAAAGAGAGAAGCTCACCAGTTTTGTTTTTAAGTTTAAAATCGGGAGCAACACTTCCTTCTCCAAATTTCTTTCGGCTAATCCGTTCTATAATATTAGCTGCAATTATTTTATGTTCTGGATATTTTGAGTTCGATTTTATTTCGTTTAAAATCTTAATGATATTTATTTTAGTAAAGTATTTGTCTCTGCTTATTTCTAACAAACCGTTTAGTAGAAAAAGATTTTTAAACTCATCATTAATTAAGAAAGGGTATTTTTCTAATGCTTTTGATAATGCTTGGTAGCTTGATTTATCGTTAATAGCTTTAGAAATATCAAACCCTTGCACTTTTAGAGATAACTTTTTTAATTCTCCTTTAAAAAAGGCTTTGTAAAATTTAATGTATTCAGGATTATTATAAAGGATTGATTTCTTGTTTAAGTATTCTAGATAAAGGTTTGCTTTAATATTTTGACTGTTTTTTGAATCAACAAGTTTATATGAAACGTCTAAGGAATTTTGAGTTAAAGCGATACTGTATTTGATATAGTCTTTTACAAATTTAGAGTCAGATGTCTCTGATTCTTTCAGCATTTTCAATTTAAATGCTTTCAATTTTGGTTCTATCGAATGATTCCGTTTTTCAAATAGGACTCTATTTTCTTGAATAAACTTGTCAAATTTCCGGTTAAAACTTCCAATTTGTTGATTGAGTTCTGTAGGTACAGGGAAATTAAAGATTAAAGAAAGTTGTTTGTCATAAATTCTGCCTTTATTTAAATCTTCACTATAAGTTAGATTAACATTATAAACCTCTCCAGGTTTAACAAAAAATGAAGTGATTTTATCTTCAATTTTTAAGAATATTTTTTTTGTTTCTTTAATATCAAATTCAAAATTATATATACCATTTTGTTGAATAGTGGTAAAACCAACTTGCGTTTTTTTTGTGCTGATATAATCAGAATAAGTATAAAGAATTAATTCCTTTCCTTTAAAGATATTTGTTTTCCCCTTAATAACAGTTTTACTTGCTGTAAGATTAAAAACAAAAAAAATGAATATTATCGTTAATATTTGATTGGCTTTCCTCAAACTCTTTAATGTGTTAAATTAACTTTCCCTTAATTACTGTTGGAACAAATTGGCTTACATCTCCTCCATTAATTATTATATCACGCACAATTGTAGAATTTATTGCAGATAATTCTGGAATTGTAGACATAAATATAGTTTCTATATCATTATTCATGGCCTTATTCATTTGGGCTATAGAATTCTCATAAGTGTAATCAGCAATATTTCTAATCCCTCTTAAAATGTAACTGGCATTTACTTCTTTACAGAAATCTATTGTTAATCCAGTATAAGAAATTAA
>JAESUI010000325.1 GCA_016763135.1 Flavobacteriales bacterium | reverse complement strand
CTAGTCTTTATTTTGGAATCGGAACAAGTTCGAAAGTATTTTCTGGAACTACTTTTTGTTTTTTTACAAATAAACGATAAGTCAAACCAGCTGTAACTTGATATAAAGAACCTGCCTGAACTCCATTTAAATATTGGTACAATGGAACCTCTGTAGTAACAAATAAGGTAAGGTTCTTTTCTGTATAGCTCAACTGTGGGATAAAAAATACTTTTTTAGAACCAGTAGAAACCATGTCTATGCCATAAACGGCCAAGTCAATTTCACTAACGGTTTTGGCAACTTGCATTTTATCAATCCATTCACCTTTTAATTGAACAGTTACACCAATTTTTTTAAAAACTGTTTTACCAACAAATAATCCCATGCTCACATAGTCACCAAATTTTTGTCCCATAGAATTATACCCTTTTTTAATGTATAGTGCATTAGCAAAGAACCTTAATTTTCTTTTCGGATATCCATGGTACAGAAAAGAATAGAGTATTAAATCTTGAGAGCCAGATGAAACTTGAACTGTTGGTGGAGAAATGGTATAAATGGCATTCTCACCTGAATACCCTACTAGGGTAGAATCTTCACCGGAGCTTAGTGGAATTTTTATTCCTAAGCCTAAAGTTAATTCGGTTCGAGTATTTTCTCGTTTTTTATTTAAAACACTATACCTAGGAAATATTATTAAATCACTAATACCTGATGAAGTAACGGTATCCGTTTGACCTAGTTCAACCAATTTTTTCTGAGTATAATAACCAGAGGCAATAGACATGGTAAATTTATCAGACAAACCATAATCGACTTTTAAAAACAAATAACTACTGCTTAAACCGTCAATCATATTTAAGGTGTCACTGTCTTTAGAAAAATATACATCAGAGTAATTATACTGATACCTACCAGAAATTTCTAGTTGATTTTTATTCAATACTCCTGTAGAATTACCTCCTGCAATAGGGTTTCCACCACCACCAGAACAACAGCCCTGTGCAAAAGTTGCTTCATGGATTAGAAGTGATAATATAAGAACAATAATAACTCGTGTTTTCATTTTGGTTATGGGTTGTCTATAAGTGCCTGATCTATAGCGTCAGTCAAGCCAGCAGTAGATTCACTTTTATTAAAATAAACTTGATGATTTGATCCTGCAATGACTACAGTTTTAGGCATGCCAGGAACACCATAATCATTCATGTCAATGGAAGGATCTGAAAATATGGTACAATCAGTAATTCCATAAACTGAGGCCCAAACAGTAAATCCATTACATGGAGTATTGGCATAATCATCTACCAAGTAAAATTTCACCCTGCCAGGGTGAGTTGTAGCGTATGCTTGAACAGCGTTAGTAACCTCTAAAGGATCAGCAATACAGGATGAACATGGCATTACCCATGAGATAATTACAATGGTGTTATTATCTAGTTCTGTAAATAAATTGTGAGAAATACCATCACAGTCTATGGCCGTAAAATCTGTTGCTGGGAATCCAGTTGATCCATTTGCATTATCAACATAATTCTCAGGTTGATCGCATTGAGTAATAGATATATTTGGGTCACCAAATCCATCGTTATCCCCATCATAATACCATGGTTCTGCATAGATGCAAGTCCCGTCATATTTTTCAGCGCTATCATCAAAGTTACAGGCGTTTTCATCATTACATCCCCTCTGCTTCGAACAGCTTTGTAAAACCATTGTTAGGCAAATAAGGATTGATATGGTAGATAGAATCTTTTTCATAGCATAAAGTATAGGTCAGCTTTCAATATTATTTTGGTCTTTCATATTGGCAACAATGATGTAATTTACTATAGGTATCATCCGAAGCTCTATACTCTTCGGTATCATAACCAACAGCCGCTATGGCTTTTTTTATTTCAACTAAAGATGTTTTACTCTTGTCATACTTCACAACCATTTTTCCTGCAGTCATTTTCCATTTACCAGAGATTATTCCATCAATGGGTTTTACAGCTTTTTCAATAGTAGTTTTGCACATTTCGCAATTACCCCATACTTTAAAAGATTCTTTTACAATGTTACTATCTTGAGCTTGTATATTAAGGCTACCAAACATAAGGGTAATCAAAATAGAATAGCAGGTTAGTCTCACTATATTAAGCATAATTCGGTTTTATTGTTCGACATCGAATGTACGCTTTAAAAAACATTTTTAAAGAACTTTGGATATTCATTATAGGATTCCTATAATGGCGTATCATAGTTGATTCGAAAATTATTTCTTAGACTTCAACAATTAATTTATAGCCAATTCCTCTTATGTTTTTTAGTTGAATAGAAGAATCGTTTTCAAGCTTTTTTCTTAGCTTAGAAATATATACATCTAACGTACGTCCTACATAATCACCTTCATCTCCCCATACCTTGTTAAGGATAGTGTCTCTTTCTACTGTGTTGTTAACGGATTCATACAGTAAATTCAACAACTCACTCTCTTTACTTGTTAGTTCAATGGTATTATTAATAAGGGTAAGTGTCATCTTTTTTTTGTTATACAGATATGCTCCAATTTCAATCCCCTCATCATTTACGTGGGGTTTATTTTTTATATAGATATATACTCCAATTGAAAAAAGGAGAATAACTAACAAAATGTATAATACTATACCTGTTGATTCTTTTTCCTTTGCGATAAATTGAATAACTATTTCGTAACAGGCTTCGGGTTGTTCTCGAGTTTTACAGGCTACAACCTCAGAAAAAGGTAAAAATTCATCTATTTCGTAACTGTATACAACTAGATCAGTCTCACATTCTACTACTTGAACAAGATAATTATCATAGGGAAGAGCTGATTTAACAATAGTGTCAATTGTTTTTATAAGGTCATCAGGAAGGAAACTAAAACTTGATTCGAATTGAATTCTATACTTGTTGCCTTCATGTGAAATAGGGCGCACTATGGAATTGGAATCATTTGAAAGCAATAATATTTCATGACCAATTTTTCTCATGATTACTTCTTCACGGTCATGTTGAAGTTCAGGTTCATCCTTTTTACACCCTTGCAAGGTAAAAAAAAACACTATTCCGAAAATAATTAGATGGACCAATTTTCTCATGCTGTAAATTTATAGTTTTTGTATTTGCTGTGTATTCTTTTACAATGTATTTACACTAATTTACAATTCATTTTTACTAATTTAGAGGTGTTGGATTTATATTTGTTCTATAATTAACATTAAAAATAAATCGATTATGAAAAGGATAGTAATAATTATAAGTGCCCTAATTGCAATAGTTGTAATTTCTGCTTTTGGTTTTGTTGATGAGCCAATTGCTAAAAAGACTAGTGATGCAGAATCTCAAATTGATTCTACTAATTTTGAATTGTCATATTTTGGTATCAATGGTGGTTTAACCGTTAGTAATTATAATGGATCTGTATCACAATTTGTTTCTGCTGATATGGAGCTATTCTATCTAGTTCGTAGAAAATATATGAGTTCTTCTTTAGATAAAAGATATGTCATTACAAAAGAAAAATTACAGCAGGCCAATTCCATTAGCGATGTAATTGAAAACTATCCCTCTAGCTGGATAAGTGATTATAACTCTGTGGAAATTTCGATAATTCTCAACGGCAAAGAGTTGAAAGCTATAGGTGCTGATGCAATTTTAACTAAAGAACAAAAAGAACTATTTAATTTAATTGAAATAGGTACTGATGTACATATAGATGTAAATTACAAGAAGGAGAATTATAATGCTGTTATCGAAAACAGACAGATGAATGTTTCAATGACAGTAACTCCAAAAAAAGAAGCAGAATACCTTGAGGGTTATAATCAAATGATAAGCTATTTAAAAGAAAATAGTACAGATCAAATTTCTGCTAAAAATTTCAAATTACTACCACAGCCATCAATATCTTTCATTGTTAATGAGAATGGTAACATTGAAAATGTTGAATTGATTAAAACTTCAGGAGATGATGAGATTGATAAATTATTAGTAGAATTGGTTGAGAAAATGCCAAAATGGAACCCTGCTAAAAATGCAAAAGGCTTACCAGTTAAACAGGGTTTTGTGTTGGAGATTGGCCAGGGTAGGTGCTAAGTAAAAATATGGGTTAAATTATTTATTAACCGTTATCTTTTATTTGGGAAGATCCTCCCTTAACAACAAAACAGTGTGTTTTTCGTTAGGTTATCATTCAACACACTTGTTTACACCAAATGACAGCAACTAAGTATTTTGTACTTATACTAATTTTTCATACTTGCTTTAATATAGAAAGCAGTTGCCAAAGTGGTGGAGATTGTTTTAATACCAAACTTCTCGGACCAGAGAAAATATTTCCTGTTAAGCCTTTACCTATAGTTGATGAAAGAGATGTGATGTGGCACAGACGTTTGTGGCGTGAGATTGATTTAAAAGAAAAAATTAATCAACTGCTGTATTTTCCGAACGAAAAAGAAAATAGAAATTGCTGTATGTATGATTTACTATATCATAAATTAATGAAAGGACATATAAAGGCGTATGATGCAAAAGATGATAGTTTTTCTAAAGAGTTATCCATAAATGAAATTTCAAATATAGTGGGAGATTCTGTCTATGATGCTAATGGGCAATTAGTATACAAAAAATTAGACAGCAGAGAGGTAGTTAAATATTGGTTAAAAGAAGATTGGTTTTATAATGCGAAGTATGCTAAAATGGAAGTTAGAATAATAGGAATTTGTCCGGTTAAAATTAAAATAGACAAAGAAGGGAATATTGTGGGGTATCAGCAATTGTTTTGGTTGTATTACCCCAATTTACGGATTACATTAAATAATGTAGAGGCATTTAAAAAAGAAAAAGAAGATGATCCAAGGGTTTCTTTTGATGACATTTTTATCAATAGAATGTTTGATAGTTACATTATACAAAAAGAGGGAGGACAAAAACAACATCTAAAACAGCATAAAACGGAGTTGGATATTAAATTAGAAAACGAAAAAACCAAATTGTATTATTACAAAAGAGAAACAGGTCTTTGGGGAAATTAAAAAAGCCCCTCATTTCTGAGAGGCTTTTTAAAGAATGTTTTTTTAATGTTGAATCACAATTTTCTCTGTAGAAAATTGAGTATTGTTAGATAAATGAACTTGATAAATTCCGTTTGTCCATTTTTCTGTATTTACTATTAATGTGTTATTCTTCATAACAGTATTATAGATTAACTTACCTGTTAAATCATATACCTTAACATTTATATTATCATTAAAAACTCCTTTTAAATTGATAGAAAAGTTGTTTTTAGCTGGATTAGGATAAACACTTAATACATCATTGAAAACAATTTCTTCAACACTTACAGTAGCTCCGTCAATTCGATTAACAGTATTTGCATCATAATCTACGTACCAAATTTTACCAAGAGGACCAATTTTAATACCCATTATTCCCATAGCTCCAGTAGATAGTCTATCTAACTCTACAGCTGGCATAATAGTAATGTCATAGATTATTATTTCTCCGGTAGAATAGTCACTAACAATCATTCTGTCTTCAACAATATCGATACCGCAAGGTTCAACTAATCCAGAGGTAACTACCATCTCAGTTGTGTAATTAATAACATCTTTATATTCTGCTAAAGTTTCTTTTTGTGTTGGAACTGGACTGCCTGGAGCTAAATTACCGGTACCCATTTGAATTCTAAAAATTCTTTGATTACCATAATCCACTACATAAACCCATCCATCACTTATCGCCAAATGACTACCAACTTTATTGTTTGGATCTTTTGTAACGGTTTGTGTTCTATATCGATGTACTATTCCATCATCATGGTAAGTGTTACCTGGGCCATGGTCGTTTACAAAATCATAACGAACAATGTCATTATAGTTGCCATCAAATACCCAAAATGCATTGCCTGATTCACTAGCAATTCCTTGAGAATATGGAGATTCATGTAACATGTCTAAATGACTACCATTTCCACCAGGAGGGGTTATGGCAAAAATGTTTAAATCGCCCGACCATAATGCAGGGCCAGTAAATACTGAGCCATTAAAGTTGGCATCATACACTCCTGGAGAGTTTGCCCAATTTCCATTTTTACTAAATGCAATACCTGTTGTTGAATTCATAAAATGTTTGGCATTACCATCCTTCTTATATACACTTGTTTGAGAAGCTTCTCCAGCGTTATCAAAGATAACCATGCTTGACCCACCACTTGATGTATTATTAGAATGTCCTTTGTTAACTACCCATAATTGTTTATTGGATAAAGCAGGATGAAAATCTAAATCACTAGGTGTAGCAATTTGATCGGAAGAGTTTCCAATTTGTGTAATAATTGGAGTAACTCCTACATAATCATCAATAATATTTGGAATACCAGGACCAATTTCAATCGTTTTTGTAATGGTATCATTCGATGCATTCATGTCAGCATTACCATTAATGTTTGAAGTCCAAACTTTTAATGTGTAAGTTCCTATCGCAGCACTCCATTGAGTTGG
>JAESUI010000324.1 GCA_016763135.1 Flavobacteriales bacterium | reverse complement strand
TGATGGCAATTAATGCTACCGAATGGTACACAGCAGAATGGGCAAGAGAGAAAGGTTTATATGCTGAGACTTTTAAAGATGTGGATGACATGGATGAAGCTATAACTGTTTTAGCCAATAAATTATCTACATCTAATCCTGAAGCCATGAGTATGCTAAAAAAGGTTTTCTGGGAAGGAACAGAACACTGGGATACTTTATTAGCTGAGCGTGCTGCTATGAGTGGCAAATTAGTACTCTCTGATTTTACTAAGAATGCTATCAATGCGTTTAAGAGTAAGTAAAAAGATTATCTTGTCAATAAACATTTATCAAACTGATTATTATCATTCTTTTTAATTTTATCGGGAATAACTTTATAATAGTTATTAATCAAAACAATTAAAAGGGTATGAGTCAAACAGTAGAGTTAAATCAGGGAGAGGTGAAAATTAATTTTTCATCTCCAACAGCAGGGAAATTATCATTTAAGGATTTAGGATTAACAGATGAAGATTTAGTTTTTGATAGTGGTCTTCTTCGGTTAGTTTTTGATTTTGAAGGAATTGGTGAACATCATTACTTTAAAATGCCAACTGTAGAAATTTCCTACAAAGAAGAAATGGCAGAAACACATTGGCAATGCGATTTTAATGAAGAAACCATTCTAGACAAAACAGATCATCATGGTCATTCTACGGTAATTTTGTTAAATAGAAATAAGTTAAGTGAATTAGAGCATCATCATAAAAATGCATTAACTGTTCATGGGGAATTTCCTAAAGGAGTTCATATTAGTGCTGAAGATTCTTTTATTAATTTCTTCAATTAAAATTTTAAAACAAAAAAAAGGGCTACTAAATTAGTAGCCCTTTTTAATATATTGTTGTAAAGTTATTCTGTAGCAGCACTTTCTTCTTTAGGTGTATCATTTCCTAAATCATCAAAACTAACATCAGAAAATTCTGTAGCTACTTTTTCAACTACTTCCTCTCCTTGTTCTGCTTTTAACTCTTTAATCTTTGCAATAGATTCTTCTAATCCATTAGAAAATTTCTCAAAATCTTCTTTATACAAAAACAACTTGTGTTTTTCAAAGTAAAACTTTTGAGTTTCATTGTTAAATTTTCTCTTACTTTCCGTAATTGTAAGGTAATAATCTTCAGCACGTGTTGCTTTTACATCGAAAAAATAAGTTCTCTTCCCCGCTCTTACTGCTTTAGAAAATACTTCATCTCTCCTATTATCATCCTGATTCTTGTTTTCTGTTCCTTCCATCTTTCCTTCTTTTAAGTTTGTTTTAGTTTAAAGTGTATACAAATCTTCCGATTTATTTGTTAAAAAACAAGTTCAACGGCAAAAATAACCGATACATCTATTTTTTATCGGGATTTAACTCAATAAAATCGATCAACCCATCAGTGATAAAGGTCTGTAATTCACCATTTTCATTACTATAAATTAACAATGCTTCAAGATCTTTATGTTTATCCAATAATTTCTTACTTTTTTCTAACCCTATTACCATAAATGCTGTTGCATAAGCATCTGCTACACCACAATTATCAGCCACAACTGTAACACTCAATAAACTATGACTAACTGGATAGCCAGTTTTTGGATTAATTGTATGAGAATATTTTATTCCATCTTTCTCATAAAATTTTCGATAGTTACCAGAAGTAGCTAGTGCTTTGTTATCTAAATTAACAATGGCCTCTATTTCTCTCTCTTTTAAATCAGGTATAGGTCTATCTATCCCTATTCGCCACAAAGTATCATTCATATTTAATCCTTTAGCTTTTAACTCACCTCCTACTTCAACCAAGTAATTATCTACACCTCTTCTTTCTAACAATTCCGCCAATACATCTACCGAATAACCTTGGGCGACTGCATTAAAATCAAGCATCATTCCTTTTATAGGTTTTGATATTTCTAGCTTATTTAAATCTATTTTTTCAAAATCTACAAATCCCAACAAGCTATCTATCATTAAACTATCTGTAGAATATAAATTTTCAAACCCAAATCCCCAAGCATTCACAATAGGAGCAACAGTAGGGTCAAATGCGCCATCAGTAGCTTCATATACTTGCCTAGAAATAGTATAGACATCGGCAAACATCTGATCTATTCCCCCTATAGAATCTGCTTGGTTAAATTTTGAAATAAGAGACCTTTTCTGATACGTTGAAAGTGAATTATCTATTTCAATTAACATTGAGTCTATTGCTCGTTGATGATTAATGCCATCATTACTGATATAAATAATTTTGTATGTAGTGCCTTGCGCAAAACCATCAACAATCATTTTTTGTTTAGAAGGGGTTGATTCCCCACAGCTCAACAATAAAATAACACCAATTAAATAAAATAGATTCTTCATAATAAAACTCATTAACTATTAGCACACATAGTGTGCAAAAATAATATTATTTTTGCAGTATGATTTTACCAATTGTAGCATACGGTACCGCTGTTTTAAGAAAAGAAACTGAAGAGATAGATAAAGACTATCCAGATTTAGATTTATTAATTGAGGATATGTTTGAAACCATGTATGCCGCAAAAGGTGTTGGTTTAGCTGCTCCTCAAATAAATAAAGCCATCCGATTATTTATTGTTGACGCTTCTGGCTTTAATGAGGAAGGAGAACATCCAGAACTAGAAGATTTTAAACGCATCTATATTAATCCTATAATTGTAGAAGAGTCTGGTAAGGAATGGAAATTTGAAGAAGGCTGCTTAAGCATCCCTGGTATTAGAGAAGATGTTAGTCGTCAACCAGATATTACAATAGAATACTACAATGAAAAATTTGAACTAATAGAAGAAACTCTAGACGGAATTTCTGCCCGCATAGTTCAGCACGAATATGATCACATTGAGGCTACTTTATTTACCGATAAAATAAACCCATTAAGAAAAAGATTAATCAAAGGAAAATTAAACGATATTGCCAAAGGAAACATTAAAGTTAAATACAGAATGAAATTCCCATTGATAAAAGCAAAACATTAGCATTATGAAATCTATCATTTATTTATTCGCATTTAGTATCATATTATTTTCTTGTTCTGGAGATTCTGAAATTAAAGTTGAAAAGGCAGAAGTAGTTGATGATCCAATCGACACCTTTGAAGAACGTGCTGCTGAAATTGACAAGTACAGCCAGTTGGCATTTAAAGATAGTTTAAATTTTAATGCTGAATATGCGACTAAACTTTTAGCTGCTTACGAAGAGTACATTAAGTTTCACAGCTTTGAATCGAACTCTAAAGATTATCAGTTTTTTGCTGGAGAATTAGCAAAAAGGCTTAACAAGCCTCATGTTGCAATCAAACATTTTAATGATTTAATTGAAAGAGATGCTGATCATGGAAAAGCTGGCCTTGCTTATTTCTATAAAGCAATGATTATTGGTGACATGCTACAAGAAGATGAATTAGCTAAAACTACTTACCAAGAGTTTATTGATAAATACCCTAACCATCCTTTTGTAGAGAGCGCTAAAGCTTCTATCAAATTACAAGGAAAATCGTTAGATGAAATTGTTGCTGGATTCGAAGAAAAAAATTCTTAATCCACTAAGGTTATCTCTTCTGGAGTAATTATTATTTTTCGATCTTTATAAAGTAGGCCAACTGCTCGTCTAAATGCTTTTTTACTTACTTGAAACTCTTTGTAAATAACCTCTGGAGCACTTTTGTCAGAAAAATTAAGCTTGCCTTCTTCTTTTAATAAACGCTCGTAAATCTTATTCGACAATACCTCAATATCAGATAAACTTGAGCTGTTTAATGTAATGTCTAATTTATCATCTTTTCTAACTCGTTGTAAATAACCAGTAAGTTTATCTCCTATGTTGATTTTCTTAAAAACTTCGTTTTTAAATACCATACCATAGTGTTTATTGTTTACAATCACTTTGTATCCGATCTCCGTTTCTCCACTTACCAACAAATCAACCTGCTCTCCTGTCTTAATTTCTAATTTATTTTTTCTAATAAATCGCCCCATCTTAGTAGTTCCCACCATACGGTTGGTTACCTCATCCTTATATAGGTATATTAAATACGTCTTACCTCCATTAACTCTAGTGTATTGTTCTGAGAATGGAACTAGTAAATCCTTTTCCATTCCCCAATCGAAAAATGCACCATATTGATTTACATCAACAGCTTTCAAAAAAGCACATTGGTTTAATTTCACTTTAGGTTCAAGTGTAGTTGCTATTGGTCTATCTTCAGAATCGGTATAAATAAACACTTCAATTTTATCTCCAATTTTTAAATCTGAAGGAACATATTTATTCGGCAATAAAATTTCTTGCTCTTCATCTGTAATTAAATAAATACCCTGAGGAGTATCTTTTAATGCTTCTAATTCTAATGTTTCTCCTATTTCTTTCATTCAATCTAGTTTATAGTTTTGAGCGTTTTGTTTTTGGTTATTAATTTTTAGCCAAACACTATCAACTAAAAACCACACACTAATTAACCTCTATAAAAAACTAATTCTGTATCTGTTGAAACTTCAGTATTAAAACAATACCCTGAAGCATCAAACCCTTTTAAATTTTCAACCTTTTCTATTTTATTTTTAATAATGTAACTAGCCATCATCCCTCTTGCTTTCTTAGCATAAACCATTACCGTTTTATACGTCCCATTATTAAAATCTTTAAATACAGGAGTTATAACTGTTGCTGCTAATTTCTTTTTATTAATTGACTTAAAGTATTCATTAGAAGCCAAATTAACCAATAAAGTCTCTTTTTGATTGGAAACTATATCATTAATCTCATTCACAATTTTGTCTCCCCAAAATTCATATAAATTATTCTTACGTCCATCCTTAAGTTTAGTCCCCATTTCTAATCGGTAAGGATGAATTAAATCGTAAGGCTTTAATAAAGCATATAAACCAGACAATATTCTCAAATTGTCTTGCGCATAAATTTTTTCCTTTTTTGAAAAAGAAATTGCATCTAATCCCGCATAAACTTCACCATTAAATGTTAGTACCGCAGGATTAACATTCTTTGTATGATTGATATCCCATTCGGCATAACGATTAACATTCAAATCTGCCAAAACAGGACTTATACCCATAAGTTTACTCAGTTTTTTAGGATTGTACTTTCTCAACGAACTAATCAATTTTTCAGCATCTTCTACAAAAATCGGAGAAGAACAATTATCAAGTAATTGATTTTCTTCATTTAATTTTTTAGCTGGAGAAAGTAGTGTTAACATATTCCGTAATTTTAAAAATCAAAATTAAGATTAATTACAAAATGAAAGATTGGAAAAAAGAACTTTCGGAAGAAGAATATAAAGTAATGAGAGAAAAAGGCACCGAGTTTCCTTTTAGAGGAGAGTACTACATCCATAATGACAATGGAATTTATAGGTGTAAAGGTTGTGGTGAGGAACTATTTTCTTCTAAATCTAAATTCGATACCAATTGTGGTTGGCCAAGTTTTGACAATGAAATTGCAACAGGAAAAATCAAAGAAATTTTAGATAAAACTCATGGAATGATTAGGACAGAGGTTGTTTGTGCTAAGTGCGATTCTCATTTAGGCCATGTTTTTAATGATGGTCCAACAGAAAGTGGAATAAGGTATTGTGTGAATTCTATTAGTTTAGATTTTGAAGGGAAATGATCTATCTTCCAAAGAAGGGATTACCCATCCCCATAAACCCGCTAGAAAAAGGGCTTGAATATTGGTTGTATGGATTTTTGTCATTCACTCTTATCTCTCCTTGAATAGTCATTCCTTTTGCTACTTTATATTCAAAATTAGCAGAGTAACCTAAATTATCTAATCCAGTTCCTGAGCTAAGAGATGTTCCATCATAGGCATTGTATGAAGTGAAATCGTAAAACACAGAGCCTCCAACTGACAACCTATCAGTTAGCTTGTATTTTCCGCCAATAAATGCATAATACTGAGAAATACTGCCAGAAAATAGCTGATAATTGTATTCTGATACAACAGGAATATTATCAACAGAACTGTTAACATAAGTTATACCTGCATTTATAGAAAACTTAGGAGACACATCATAACTCACCATTGGTTTATAGTAGGTGCTAAAATAATTTCCATACATACTAGAATGTCCGAATCCAGCTCCAACCTCAAAACTATAATGCATTTTATCCTTCGTTTTTAAAGAATCAAAAGACAATACATATTCGTCTCCCTCAATTACATAATCATCATCACCATTGCTTTCACCCTGTGCAAAAACACCAACAGGAAGTAAGGCTATAAGAATAATATATGTAACTTTTCCAATCATAATCTATAGGTAAAGATACAAAATCTAATCCGTTTTATTATGAGCATCTTCCTTTTAACTTTTTTTAACAAATTTGAAGCAATTTTAAAAAAATTGGCACGTAAGTTGACTATACTTTTTTGAATTAAAACGATATACAATGCTAGAACTTAAAAAAAGATATTTTGAATTAAAACAAAAAGCAAAACAATTGATGATAGAAGGTCAGATGAGTAAATATGTTAAACTTATGACTGAAATAGAACAAATGAATTTAATATTAGTTAGAGTAAATAGATAGTTTAGATAGGTGAAAGCCCCCTGAAGAATTTCTTCAGGGGGCTTTCGTTAACATAAAACTTATCTATGGTATTAAGGGGTATTCTTAATCTTATAGAAAAAAGTTTTTATCAGATAGATTCACTCTTCTCTTCTGAGCATTTATAGCATTTCCTTTCCCATAACTACTACCCTCTCCTCTTAAAAAAAGAACAGCTCCAATCAACGCAACTATAATTATAAATAATACAATCATATCTATTAAATAACTAATTTCGTCTACAAATATATAACTCTTATCGATAAAAACAAATTTAATCGATGATTTTTATAGTTTCATCGAAAAATGAAGACGCTTTATCTAATACGACATGCAAAATCTGATTGGGAAAATCCATCATTATCTGATTTTGATCGACCTCTAAACTCAAGAGGTATTCGAAATGCTCCTTTTATGGCTCAGAAACTCATAGAATTAAATTTTAACCCTGGATTAATTGTTTGTAGTCCAGCTCAAAGAACCACAACTACTGCAGAGTTAATTTCAAAGAACACATCTATTCTATTTGAAAAATCTATATACGAAGCATCACTTAATGATTTAATCCATCTCATTAATTTTCTTCCAAAGGAGCATGAGGAAATAGCTATTATTGGACACAATCCAAGCATAACAAATTTATCAAATTACTTAACTGATGATTTTATTGACAATATGCCAACCTGTAGTATTGTTAAAATTGAATTAGAAATTGATAATTGGAATGAAATAATTAAAGGAATAGGTATGAAAAAATATTTTATCTATCCAAAAGGATTTTAATTAAAAAGCCTCCTTATACAAGAACTTTTTTTGTAGTGTTTGCTTTGGTTTATAGGTATAATAAACAAAGCCATCTTTAATCTTTAACTTAGAGACGAACTGATAAGTTAATTTTTTCTCAGCAATTACCTCTCCTGTACTTACTTCTATTTGCTTTAAGTAATAATAACCATTCTTTAAAAAACTCCGTAAATATTTCCATTTACCTCATCCATAATTAATTGACGTTTCCATGAGTTTTTCTTTTTTGGTTTATGATATAAAAAAGGAACATCTCCAACTTCAACTGTATCATCCACAAACTTCCATGTCCTACTTTCTGAATGATCAAATATGTTTATCGTATCATTAATTACATAAAGAGGAGCATAAACAGTTTCATATAAAAATCCATTTGAAAAACCTGTCATTGAAGCTGCCACATCAAATTTATCATACCCTTTTAATCTTTTAGCCATTCGTTTTGCAAACTGTTTATCAGCATTATTTAAAAACTCATACTCAAAGGCATACTTCCAATCCATATCTTTATGTACTACTTCCTTTATTATAGAGATAGTTGTGTCTTCTGGATTAAAAGCATAATATTTAAACCTTGGAAATTGCCTTAAAAAATCGGAAAAAAGAAGGGTACTCTCCAATGTATCAACTATAGGTTTTATCAACAAATTAAAATCATCCATAGGCAATTCGTAAATAACTACCCTATCATTTTCTACGCTCACCCTATATATGGCTCTTTTACAAATTAAATTTACATTCCCTAAATAGTCTGTATATAATTCAACAGGCTCTCCAGGAACAAAATGTTTTGAAATTATGTTTTCGTTTTCATCAACCAAATAAATTTCACTATGCTTATTTAATCGCTTACCATATACTAAAAACAAAAACTTATCTTCATGAAATTCATAATCTGCAATATTGATTTTTGCGCTTTTAAAAACAATTTTCGGTTTCCCATCCATAATAAATATGGGTAAATCCTCTATTTTCTTGATTAACTTAATTGTTAAAAATATGGTGTCTTTTTTTGTATTGATTGGCTCATAATTAGTTTCATAACTTATGTGAGAAAAAACTAACGTCATCCTTTTTCTTTTAGAAATAGAAATATGATAATTCCCTTTTGCATCAGATTTAGTAACAATATTTCTCTGACTAACTTTTACATGGACATTCTCTATTGTTTTACCTGTTTCCAAATCTATTATCTTTCCTACAACAGTAATCTTCTCTTGTGCCTCAATCAAAACGAAAGAAAATAAAAGGATTATTAAAAATAAGTACCGTTTAATCATAAGATGAGTGCAAGTTTAATTTATAGATGTAAAAGTCATAGTATTCCATAAATATAAATGTTTTAGTTCTTTTATTTACCTTTGGTTTTCGAAAAAAAAAGGTATGGCAAAAAAAGAAGATTTAAACTTCAATAAGAATGAGGATGTAAATAAATTATTAGTTACTGATTTAAATAAAAAATTAGATACAATTTATTTAGGTGGGGGAAAAAACGAGTAGAGAAACACCATAGTAAAGGTAAATTAACTGCTCGAGAAAGAATTGAATACTTATTAGATAAAGGAAGTGATAGAATAGAAATTGGTGCTTTGGCTGGAGATGGCATGTATCAAGAATATGGAGGCTGCCCATCTGGAGGAGTTGTTGGAATGATAGGTTATGTTAGTGGAAAACAATGTATAGTTGTTGCGAATGATGCCACTGTAAAAGCTGGCGCATGGTTTCCTATTACAGGAAAAAAGAACCTTAGATTTCAAGAAATTTCTATTGAAAATAAATTACCTATCATTTATTTGGTGGATAGTGCAGGTGTTTTCTTGCCTATGCAAGATGAAATATTTCCAGATAAAGAACATTTTGGTAGAATATTTAGAAACAATGCGATTATGTCATCTATGGGCATTACGCAAATAGCTGCCATTATGGGGAGTTGTGTTGCAGGTGGTGCTTACCTTCCAATTATGAGTGACGAATCTTTAATTGTAGATAAAACTGGTTCTATCTTTTTAGCTGGCTCTTATTTAGTAAAAGCTGCAATTGGAGAAGACATAGATAATGAAACCCTTGGAGGAGCAACTACCCATTGCGAAATTTCTGGTGTTACCGATTACAAATGTAAAGATGACAATGATTGCTTAGATAGAATTAGACGAATGATGGACAAAATTGGTGATTACCAAAAAGCCGGTTTTAATCGTTCTAAATCTAAAACTCCAAAACAAAAAATAGAAGATGTTTATGGAATTCTACCAGATAGTAGAGAAAAACAATATGAAATAAAAGATATAATAAAAAGTATAGTTGATGATTCTGAATTTGACGAATACAAAGCTGCTTATGGGAAAACCATAGTCTGTGGTTATGCGAGAATAGACGGCTGGGCTGTTGGAATTGTAGCTAATCAACGAAAAGTAGTTAAATCTAAAACTGGCGAAATGCAGTTTGGTGGTGTAATTTATTCTGATTCTGCTGATAAATCTGCACGTTTTATAATGAATTGTAACCAAAAGAAAATTCCTCTAGTGTTTTTACAAGATGTTAGTGGTTTTATGGTTGGTTCTCGTTCTGAACATGCAGGAATAATAAAAGATGGTGCTAAAATGGTAAGTGCTCAAGCTAATTCTGTTGTTCCAAAATTTACTATCATTATTGGAAATTCTTATGGCGCTGGCAATTATGCCATGTGTGGAAAAGCTTACGACCCAAGACTAATTGTAGCTTGGCCTTCTGCTCAACTAGCAGTAATGAGTGGTGCGGCAGCAGCCAAAACATTATTACAAATAGAAATTGCATCCCTTAAAGGAAAAGGAGAAAAAATAACTAAAGAAAGGGAAGAAGAAATCTACAATAAGATTAAAAACAAATATGACGAACAAATCTCTCCATACTATGCTGCAGCAAGACTTTGGACTGATGCGATTATTAATCCAATAGATACTCGTAAATGGATTTCAATGGGAATAGAAGCTGCTAATCATGCTCCTATAGAAAAACCTTATAATGTTGGTGTAATACAAACATAAAATTGTTTTAATCATAAAAATTCCATTAATTTACAGAAAATCAACACTTAAAATCATGCAAAAAGTAACAATTAAAATAGCAGCAATATTAGTTGCAACTAGCTTATTATATGCTTGCGGAGGAACCCAAGAAGAAACCATTGAAGAAGACGTAATCGTAGAAGAAGTAGTCGAAGTCGAGAATCAAATTGATTATGTACTTCCTTCTCCCCTTCAAATTGCTGAACTATTTAAAAATGCTGGACTAACTTACATTGGAGATTTAACAAATCCAATAAGTAATGTTGACAACTACAATTCTAAGTATGATCAAAAATTAAATTTTGGTATTTATTCTGCTGACATGGCTTACTGCATCATGAATAATCAAACTCAAGAATCTATTAACTATTTAAGTACCTTGAGAAAAGTGTCAGAAAAACTTTGGATGACTGACATTTTAAACTCAATGGGATTAAGTGAAAGATTAGAAGCTAATGTTGGTAATGAAGATTCATTAACTTATATAATGGCTGATTTGCAAATGCAAATGGATGATTATTTAGATAAAAATGGAATGGGCTATACTGGTTCAATCATTTTTGCTGGTGCATGGATAGAAACTATGTATTTAGGTGTTAAGGTTAACGAAAATGAAACAAATGAAAAGTTAATTAGTAGATTATCTGAACAAGCTATTATTTTAGAAAGCCTAATTGCTTCAATTAAGCAAAATGATGATGAGAATGAATTTAGCGAACTAATAACTGACTTGGAAAAAATTAACGCTCATTTCGCTGAATTCGACAACGAAAGCGAAGATGAATTCGTATTATCTGCTGAAGCAGTAAAAAGCTTAAGTGAGGATGTAACTGCTTTAAGGGCTAAAACTATTGGTGAATAACATCATCATTTTATTTTTATTATCATGAAAAAAACAATAATATTATCTCTTTCAATATCTATACTTATATTAACAACTGCTGCCATACAAGTTGTTCAAGAGTGTGATGCTACTGCATTAAAAAAAGAATTAAAAAGAGAACTTAGACCTGACTATAAATACGATTCATCAAAAACAAGTCGATTTACATACAAAACTAAAGTACAAGTTAAAGAGATTGAAGTACCTCTTTTTATGGGAGAAAAATATCGATTCTTGTTTAATACTGCTGGGTTATCTAAAGATATTAAAGTTGAAATTTACAGTAAAAGAATAGGTCATAAAAAAAGAAAGTTACTGTACGAAATAGAACAAAAGGAAAACCAACACATTTATGTTTTTGAGCCTACAAAATCACGTAAAATGTACATTAATTATACCATCCCAGAGAGTGCTGAAGTAGAACAAAAAGGATGTATGATTTTTGTTTTAGGCTATAAATTAGCAGTATTGAAATCTTTAGATTAATCGTTTTTCGAATCTACTGCTTTTCTAACGCTTCCGTATTTTAATAACAACTCATTAGCAGCAGCATAGTCTACGCCTAATTGGTTCATAACCATTTTTGTACCTCTATCAACTAACTTATTATTACTGAGTTGCATGTCTACCATTTTGTTTCCCTTAACCCTCCCAAGCTTAATCATTACCGAAGTAGAAATCATATTCAGCACCAATTTCTGAGCAGTTCCAGATTTCATACGCGTACTTCCTGTAACAAACTCTGATCCGACAATAACTTCTATTGGATATTTAGCAACTTTCGCAACAGGACTATCGCCATTGCAAACAATACAACCCGTCTCTACTCCATTTTTATTACACATTACTAATGCTCCTATAACGTAAGGAGTAGTTCCTGATGCGGCTATTCCAATTACTACATCTTTACTGTTTACATTATATCCTTGTAAATCTTCCCATCCTTGTGTTGTACTATCCTCTGCAAATTCAACTGCTTTCCACATAGCAGAATCTCCGCCAGCAATTAAGCCAACTACTATTCCATGATCCACTCCAAAAGTTGGTGGACATTCAGAGGCATCTACAACACCTAGCCTTCCACTAGTTCCTGCTCCCATATAAAACAACCTGCCACCTTGTTCCATTTTAGCAACAATCAATTCAACCAATTTTTCAATATTCAAAATTTGTTTTTCTATGGCAAAAGGAACCGTTTTATCTTCATCATTAATATTCGATAAAAGTTCTTTTATCTCCATCTTTTCCAGGTGGTTATATTTTGAATCAGATTCAGTAGTTTGGCTAGACATTTAAGAAAATTTAATTTATACGAATATACTAAATCTTCTTTATCGAAATTATTACTAAATTTATAGCAAACTATATTTGAATGTCAAAAAACTTAAGTGAATTATCAGGTAGAAAAGGGATTTTAGATAATCTTTTTGATAAAATGGGTGAAGCTGCTGCTGAAGAAGGAACACCATCTCAAGAAAAATTAGACTTATTAGCAGAAGAATTTCTTGTAGGAAAATCAAGTACCTATGGAACAATTACTGCATACGATTTTATGAAACCTGAAAATAAAGGTAAAAAGGCTTATGTATGTAATGGTTCAGCTTGTATTTGTGCAGGAACACAAGAAGCAGTTATAGCTGAATTAGAAAAGAAGTTTAATGCCGATGAAATTGGTCACATGACTTGTTTAGGTCGTTGCCATGAAAACGGAGCATTTAATATTGGAGGAAAAAACTACTCTGCAAAATCAAGCACCGAAATTGCAGAAATCGTTGCTGGGAAAGGATCTAATCAAGACAAATACAATGTTGGATCAAACAAAGAGGTACTTACAGCGCCTTATGATGGACTTGAAACTCATTATGAAATTTTAAAAAGAGCACTATCTCAAGACTCTCAACAAGTTTTAGAAGAAATAAAATTATCAAATATTCGTGGACGAGGCGGTGCAGGTTTTCCTATGGGATTTAAATGGGAATCATGTAGAAACGAACAAAATGAAGATAAATTTATCATTTGCAATGCTGATGAAGGAGACCCTGGAGCTTACTCTGACAGATATTTATTAGAAGAACGGTCTCACTCTATTTTATTTGGAATGATGATAGCTGGATATTGTACCCATGCAAAGTGGGGGATCATATACATCAGAGCTGAATATCCAGAATCTATTGAAATTGTTCAAAAGGCTATTGATGAGTTAAGATCAAATAATTTACTCGGAAAAAACATTAACGGAACTGGTTTTGATTTCGATTTTAAAATTATAAAAGCACAAGGAGCTTATATCTGTGGTGAAGAAACTGCATTAATAAACTCTATCGAAGGGCAACGGCCAGAGGTAAGAACGCGTCCTCCATATCCTACTCAACAGGGATTATTTAATAAACCGACTATTGTAAACAATGTAGAAACACTTGCAGCGGTTTATTGGATTATTAAAAATGGAGGAGAAGCTTATGCAAATTTGGGTACAGAAAAATCGACAGGAACCAAATTGGTTTGTTTAGATAGTTTCTTTAACAACCCTGGCATATACGAAGTGGAAATGGGTACATCATTATCTGCAGTGGTAAACGATTTTGGTGGTGGTTTCAAGTCACCAGTTAAAGCCATACATATTGGAGGTCCTTTAGGAGGGTTAGTCCCTTTAAATAAAATTGAAAAGCTCAGTATTGATTTTGAATCGTTTTCTAACGAAGGATTTTTATTGGGTCATGCAGGGTTTATTTCAGTACCTGAAGATTTCCCTATGATAAAATATTTAGAACATCTCTTTGATTTTGCTGCTTATGAAAGCTGTGGAAAATGTTTTCCTTGTAGATTAGGAACAACTAGAGCTTATGAAATGCTTAAAAAAGCAGGTGATGAAGATTATAAAATAAGTAGAGATTTATTTAATGACTTATTGAGTACATTAGAACAAGGCTCACTTTGTGCGCATGGTGGAGGAATTCCTCTACCTGCAAAGAACGCTTTGGAACACTTTGAAGAAGAACTACAACAGTACTTTAATTGATTTAATAGACAAAAAGAGAGACAGATAGCTTAACTATAAACTGAACAACTATGAGTAAGATAGCCTATATAAATGATGAGCCGTATGAGATAGAAGCGGGAGAAATGATGTTGTCTTTTTTAAAGAGACACCAAGGGGATAAGTCTGTACCAACATTATGTGATGCACCAAACCTTGATCCTTTTGGGGCATGTAGAGTTTGTAGTGTAGATGTTGCCTTTGAATCAGGAGGGAAAACAAAAGCTCAGGCATCTTGCCATACACCTATGTCAGAAGGACTACACATTTATCCAGATTCTGAAAACATACAAAAACTTAGAAAAAACATTATTGAGTTAGTGCTAACTGACCATCCACTAGATTGTTTGACATGTGAAGTAAATGGAAATTGTGAGTTACAAGATGTTGCCGCAAGTGTTGGAATTAGAGAAGTTCGTTATCCTGCTGGAGCAAACCATTTAGATAGAAC
>JAESUI010000323.1 GCA_016763135.1 Flavobacteriales bacterium | reverse complement strand
TAATAAATATTTACTTTTATATTTTATAACTTTTTAATGTTATCAATATTTCATCATATCGGAAAATACTTTCTTTTACTAGGGAAGGTATTTAAAAAGCCAGATAACTATAAGTTAATTAGAAAGCAGATTATTCATGAAATGAATAGTCTTGGCGTTGGTTCTTTGGGCTTAATAGCTATTATTTCTTTATTTATGGGGGCTGTTGTAACATTACAAACGGCATCTAACATGGTTAATCCATTATTGCCAGCATATTTGATAGGTTATGCGACAAGAGAATCGTTCATTTTAGAGATGGCTCCAACTGTTATGAGCTTAATTCTTGCTGGTAAAATTGGTTCTAATATTGCTTCAGAGATTGGTACAATGAGAATTACAGAACAAATTGATGCTTTGGAGATAATGGGGGTTAATTCAGCTTCTTATTTAATTTTCCCAAAAATAATAGCTGCGTTACTCTTTATTCCTATAATTGTTATTTATAGTATGTTTTTGGGGGCATTTGGAGGGTTTGTTGTTGCGATGTATAACAATGGTATGACCATGGAAGATTACATAACTGGTATACGTTTTGATTTTAAAGTATTTTCGATTATTTATGCAATGATTAAAACACTTTTCTTTGCCTTTGTTATTACGAGTATTCCTGCTTATCATGGGTATTATACTCGTGGTGGAGCTCTTGAAATAGGTAAGTCTAGTACTAAATCGGTAGTTTATACCAGTATTCTTATCTTGATAATAAATTACATTATAACTCAATTACTATTATTATGATTGAAGTTAAAAATGTAAATAAATCTTTTTCAGGCAATCAGATATTGCACGATGTTTCGATTGATTTTAAGAAAGGACAGATAAATCTTATTATCGGAGCCAGTGGCTCAGGGAAGTCCGTTTTAACTAAATGTATTGTTGGACTTCATGAGGTTGATAGTGGGACTATTAAGTATGATGAAAGAGATTTTACTAAGATGAGTTTTGATGCAAGAAAAGATATTCGAAAAGAATTAGGAATGCTATTTCAAGGTTCTGCGTTATTCGACTCTTTAACTGTAGAGGAAAACGTTAAGTTTCCATTAGAAATGTATACTAAAAAGAGTCATGAAGAAATTTTAGAGAGAGTTAATTTTTGTTTGCAAAGAGTTAACTTAGAAAATGTTAATCATTTATATCCTGCAGAATTAAGTGGAGGAATGCAGAAAAGGGTAGGTATTGCAAGAGCAATTGCTTTAAATCCTAAGTATCTATTTTGTGATGAGCCGAATTCTGGATTAGATCCACAAACAGGGATTGTAATTGATAACTTAATTCAAGAAATTACTCAAGAGTATAATATTACAACTGTTGTCGTAACGCATGATATGAACTCCGTTATGGAAACAGGAGACAATATTTCGTTTATCTATCAAGGTAAAAAATGGTGGGAAGGAAATAAACATGAAATTCTTCAAACTGATAATAAAGAATTGTGTGAGTTTGTTTATGCATCTAGAATTATGCAAAAATTTAGAAATATATAGTTATTAAAAAAGCCCTGTAATTATTACAGGGCTTTTTTTGTATATGATTTTGATTAAGTTAATTACTTAACTACAACCATTCTTTTAGTAAATCTATTTCCATTACCAATTAAAGAGTAGAAATAATTTCCTGAAGTGTAATCAGACATATCTAAAGAAACTTTGTAAGAACCTTTTACTTGGTTTCCGTATACTTTGTTGTAAACTTCTTTACCAGTCATGTCATAAACAACCAAAGTAACATTATCCATATCCTCATTTAAGTTATAAGCAATTGTAGCTTCGTTAACTGCAGGGTTAGGGTATGCACTTAATTGCATGTTGTTGTAAAAATCGTGATCTTCAACACCAACAAAGTTATCATCAATAACTGCAAAAATAGCAACATTGTTATCTAAAGAGTTACCAAATAAGTCATTAGTAATGTACCAGTTGCCATTAACACCAGCAAGGTGGTAAGCCATTCTGAAACCTTCTCCTAATTGATCACTTGCAATACCTACAGTATCAGTAGCTGTTTTAATATTAATAGAATTAACCGCAGTAACGAAGTTAGTTCCACTAATTAACACTGTACTAGAAAAAGCGCCATAAGTAAGGCTAAACCAGTTAGTATCAACAGATGCGATAGGCACTGTTACAGAAGCTAATAATGCATCTGGTCCTATTTCGTCTTGCGCCATAGATCCTGATGAATTTCCGTAAGCTTTATTTGCAGCTGAAGACCATAATTCAAAATCAGCTGTACCATTACCAGTAACTTCGTCTTTTCTGTAAAATCCTACTAAAATACCTTCAATACCAAAAGTTGCAGCACCTAAGTTTAAGTAACCTTGACCACAAACATCTAGCTCATTTGTACTAATGTTAGTTCCAAATACAGATCCACCACCAGTATAACCGTATAAAGTAACAGTTCCACCTAAAGCAAATTCTCCTGGAAGCCATTTAGATGCGTTAGGAACCCATCCGCAAGTATCAGTAGCAGCTTTGTTGTTTAAGTTTTTAACTGTAGAAATATTCTTAGTTCCTACAAGCTCAGCATTTCCTTGTTCAGAAACTTGAGCAATAGCAGCTGTTGAAAAAATTGCAGCAACAGCTAAAATGTAAATTTTTTTCATAATTTTTTTATTTTTTTGTTTATTCTACGAAAGTACAAAAAAAACCTGCGAAATTGGATTATTGTATTGTTGATTTGATTAACGGTTAATATTTAAACTAATCCGTGATAAATTGTTATAACTCATTAAGGCAAAAAAAAGTCCCTTTGGAATTTCCAAAGGGACTTTTTAAATAAGTTAAGCTATATTATTCAACAATTAACTTTACAGTTTTGTTGTCAATAGTTAAGAAATAAATTCCTTTACTATAGTTAGCTAAAGAAATTGTCTCTCTAGTTTTTCCAGAAACTGCGATTGATTTATTAATAACAGTTTGTCCAACTACATTTTTAACAGTTAAGTTAACATCTCCTGAATTTTCTGAAGATAAGTTAACATTAAACTCTCCTGTACTTGGATTTGGAAATACGTTAAAAGAAAGAGAAGTTAATTCTTCAATTCCTGTAGGATTTCCTTCAGTAACATACATCTCATCAAAATATATTACATCACCATCTGGTGTGTTGTGGTTAAAGAAGATAAACAATCTTTGACCAACAAATGCATCAACATTAATAGATTGCATAGTCCAGCTAGTATCTGAAGCAGGTTGAGAACCAGTTCCAAGAACACTTGCTCTAGTAAAGTCAGGAGATAATCCTTGACCTATACAATCAACTATACCTTGTGGATTTGCTGTGGATCATTAAGTCCAGACATGTTTACTATATATACGTCATAACCATCTGTCCAAGCAGGATTATGCTTATCCCACCAAGTAAATGTATTACCAGTAGTATTATTTGGAATAGTAACAGGACCCATATTGAACCAGTTGTTAGCAGTTCCACCAGGATTAAACCATGAAGTAGCTCCAATAAAGAATGCACTATCAGTACCAGGAGT
The DNA here is from genome assembly GCA_016763135.1 of Flavobacteriales bacterium. Classification (GTDB taxonomy): domain Bacteria; phylum Bacteroidota; class Bacteroidia; order Flavobacteriales_E; family Vicingaceae. The sequence continues at coordinate 2,599 of JAESUI010000323.1, read as the reverse complement.
TAAATCATGTGGAAAGAAATCTCCACCGGCTGTAGTATAAGGTGTTTCAGCAGCATCATCATTGTAATAAAAAGCAAAATCTAATGGTGCACCAGCATTGTTTGGATTAAGACCATCAATATCTTCATTCGTATAAACGAAGTCAGTAATATCTGCAGCATCAGTTAAATAAAAACCATCACTGTCAAAATAAAATAAGCTATCTCCAGTAGCTTTATCATTAGCTATTTTAGTCACCTTTGGAGTAAGGTTGTGAGTTGAGTATGCAGCAGCACCATTCCCAGCTTTGTATTGTGAAAAGCCAGCAGTAGTAATCAATGCAGCACTTAATAATAAGTAGATTTTTTTCATAATTGTTTTTTAAGTTTATAATTTAGTGTATCAAAAATACTAATATTATTCATATTTACAAGACGGTGGATTTGTTAAAGGTTCTGAAAAGTAGATAAATGGTAGCTTAACGACAAATTACACTACTTCTTCCATATATTCTTCAATTCCAGCACAACTACATACTAAGTTTCTGTCTCCGTAAGCATCATCTGCTTTACCAACGGTTGGCCAGTATTTAGATTCTTTTAACCAAGGTAATGGTGTTACTGCGGTTTCTCTTGAATAAGGATAGTTCCAATCGTTAGCAAGTGCAACTTTTAATGTATGTGGTGCATTTTGGATAGGGTTATTTTCCTTGTCAGATTTTCCATCAATAATGTCCTGTACCTCTTGTCTGATGGCAACCATTACTTCAATAAAACGATCTAATTCTTCTTTGCTTTCACTTTCGGTAGGTTCAACCATTAGTGTCCCTGCAACAGGGAATGAAACTGTTGGTGCATGGAATCCATAATCCATTAAACGTTTGGCAATATCTCCTGCCGCTACTCCAGATGCATCTTTAAAATCTCTACACTCTAAAATCATTTCGTGAGCAACTCTCTTATTTTTGTTGCTATATAATATAGGGTAACTATCCTCTAGTTTAGATTTTAAATAGTTGGCATTTAAAATTGCTGTTATTGTAGCGTTTTTTAATCCTTCAGTCCCTAACATTTTAATGTAAGCGTAAGAAATCAAACAAACATAAGCACTTCCCCAAGGGGCTGAAGAAATTGCACTAATAGCATTCTCGCCACCAGTTTTTATGTGAGGATTAGAAGGTAAGAATGGTGTTAATTGTTCAGCTACACCAATGGGTCCAACTCCTGGCCCGCCACCACCATGTGGGATGGCAAATGTTTTATGTAAGTTTAAGTGGCAAACATCTGCACCAATATTTGCTGGATTGGTTAATCCAACTTGCGCATTCATGTTTGCTCCATCCATGTAAACTTGCCCACCATTTGCATGGATAATGTCTGTGATTTCCATAATACTTTCTTCGTATACACCATGTGTAGAAGGGTAAGTGATCATAGTACATGAAAGGTTGTCTTTATGCTCTTCAGCCTTGGCTTTTAAATCAGCTACATCAATATTTCCAAGTTCGTCACATTTTGTAACTACTATTTTCATGCCAGCCATAACCGCACTGGCAGGGTTTGTTCCGTGTGCTGATGATGGGATTAATGCAATGTTTCGGTGATGGTCACCTCTGCTTTCATGATACGCTTTAATGACTAATAACCCAGCATATTCACCTTGAGCACCAGAGTTTAGTTGTAGTGAAACAGCATCAAAACCAGTAATTTCTGATAAGTCCTCTTCTAAGCCATGTAGCATTTCTTGATAGCCTTGAGCTTGATCAATTGGAGCATAAGGATGAATGTTCGCCCATTCATCCCATCCTAATGGAATTAATTCTGATGCAGCGTTTAATTTCATAGTACAAGAACCTAATGAAATCATAGAATGGGTTAAAGAAAGATCTTTGTTTTCCAATCTTTTAATGTAACGCATCATTTCTGATTCAGAACGGTAGCTGTTAAAAACTTCATGTTCCATAAAGGGTGACGTTCTCTTCAGGTTAGAAGGAATCCCATCAACTGAGGTTGCATTTGAAGCAGCACTTCCATTCGCTTCAGCAAAAATTGAAATTATTTTTTCAATGTCAGCTATATTTTCTGTCTCCCCAATATTCATTGAAATAGTATCAGTGTTATAACTGAAGTTAATTTCATTGTCTAATGCCAATTTGTTGATGCTTGCTTTTACATCTTCAGTAACATGGTAGGTTAATGTATCGAAGAACGAATTATTTATTCTTTTGTATCCCAAAACATCTAATGAACCCGCTAACTTCGAAGTTAAGGCTGTTACATTTCCTGCAATGTTTTGTAACCCTTCAGCACCATGGTAAACAGCATACATTCCTGCCATTACTGCTAATAGAACTTGGGCGGTACAAATATTTGAAGTTGCTCGATCTCTCTTAATGTGTTGCTCACGAGTTTGTAAAGCCATTCTCAGGGCTCTATTTCCTTGTGCGTCAACAGAAACTCCAATAATTCTTCCAGGAATTGCTCTTTTGTAAGTTTCTTTGGTTGCGAAATAGGCCGCGTGCGGACCACCGTATCCCATTGGAACTCCAAAACGTTGGGTAGAACCCACAACAACATCGGCTCCCCATTCTCCAGGAGAGGTTAATAAAGTTAAACTTAAT
>JAESUI010000322.1 GCA_016763135.1 Flavobacteriales bacterium | reverse complement strand
ATGGTGCTGTCCCAGCTACTGTATAAGTATATGTTCCGCCTCCAGCTAAGGCTGGTGACCATGTTCCACCTAAATCTGGTGTTCCGCCTAATTGTGCAAATAATTGTGCTGCAGTTACGGTACTTCCAGCACATATTGTTAAGGTACCATTAGTTCCTGCATCAGGGGCAGCAACAATAGTAATTGTTACCTGATCAGATGATACACATCCAGCACCTGTAATTGTCCATTCAAATACATTGGCACCAACCGCCAATCCAGTTACTCCAGAATTAAAAGCTGTTGGAGAAGATGGAACCCCACTACCAGAAATTAATGTCCATAATCCAGTATCTGGATTAGGATCATTACCTGCAAGAGTTGCAATACTACCTCCACAAATAGTTTGGTCTCCACCTGCAGCTGAAACCACACCATTACCAACTACAACAGTTAAATACTCTGTTGAACATCCACCTGAATTACAAGCTTGAAAACTTACAAAATAAGTCCCTGCAGATGCATAAAGGTGAGGTGGTGGATTTTGTAAAGTAGAAAATGTTGCATCTCCAAAATTCCATAACCATGATGTTGCTGGATCTCCCAATGTTGTTCCATCTGTATATGTAATCGTTAGTGGAGCACAACCCGTAGAATCAGTTGCCAATAAATTAGCTACTGGAGGTTGAACTGAACAATCTACAATTTCAACAAAATCAGTTTTTGTTATTGTAGCCGTACAGCCTGGACCTGTAGTTCCAACCCATACATCATCTATAGATAAAATAAACTGATTAGTTGAATTATTTCTAAACGCTATATAAACAGTTTGACCAACATATGCAGCCAATGACACACTTCTTTGAGTCGTAAATGAATTTTCTGCAAGAGTTGAAAACAATACTGTAGTTGCAGCTGCTGTTGTTTGGGTTGTAGTAGATATCCTAACTTCATAACCATCTGGAAAAAAAGGATCCTCAGCCACAGCATCCCATGTTAACATCTGGTTTGCATTAGGAATAACAATAGCTGAAGTCATCATCCAATCATCACCTTGTTGACCTGGACCTGGATTATTCCAAGAGGTACTTGAAGCCGTAGTATTACCGTCTCCTCCGATATCTAGATCTAACCAAGCGGTGGCATTTGTTCCTGTAAATGGAGGGTTAACACCAGGGTTTGGAGTAAATGGATCATTGTTAAAACGAGCATAACCTGCAGGCCACCCAGATTCAAAATCTTCAAAATGAAGAATATCTATAGGTTGATAACCAGTAGAAGTTACAGTTAAGGACGTGTAATATAAACCTGGAGCTGTATATACGTGATTTACTGCAGTGGTATCACCAGAAGACTGAATAGTACCATCTCCAAAATCCCAAGTATAATCTTGATACCCACTTTGATTAGCATTAAAATCTACACCAGGAATCCCCATACAAATAGGATCGCCCTGAACTTTTGTAAATTCTGCATCAGGAGTTGATAAAAAATTATAAGGGATTATCCATACTGTTGTATCGGCTCTTCCACAATCATTTGATGCTATAATAGTTAATGTATCTGGTCCAGAGCTTAAATAAGTTCTGTTTAAAATTGGTATTTCAACTGTAGAATTGATAGTTGTTCCATCAGCAAAAATATATGTCCAACCAACCATACCAGGATTAGGACCTGAAGGAGCAGCACAACCTGACCCATCATATAAAGTTGCAGTAGATATCGCTACATCTGTTGTATCACATACTACAGTTTCTGTAAAACCAGTTGCAATAGGGAATGGTTTATACCAACCCATTTGTGGATAGCAATGTAAATCGATATCTATTGCCGCATAACCACAGAGCATTCCATTAACATTGTAATCTTCAGGAGCACAAAAAGTTGTGTTATAAGTATTTGTTAAACCAGATCCTCCTTCACCATCTACATTACTAACAAGAATTAATTGATCTCCAGCATCTCCTGGAAACATTTCTACTCCAACGTGAAAAGTTGTACCAGCAATTGTTGGTGCACACAAGAGTGGAAATGTAATGGTATTAATAGCAGTTGTAGAGATACCTAAAGTTGTTGGATTATATGCTTGAATAGCTACTGGTCCAGCTCCCCAATCAGGGAATCCCGGGTTACCTGCATCATCCTCATATACTACAACTTGGAAAGTCATATCACCATCTGGGTCAGTAAGAACCCCTATTCCAGCAGTTATTGCTCCAACAACAGAAGTTCCTGGATTTGGGGTGAAATACTGCTGATAAAATCCAGCAGGATCAATGGGTAAATTACTACCCTCACATGGTACACCAGTAAATAATCCAAAACCACCACTATAAGAAGTTAGCGTAGGTGTTGGAGTCAACCAATCAGTATCTAAGGTATCACAATCTGAGGCAGAAGCAACAACTTCAATATAACTCAATTTAGTTTCAGTATCAGGTCCATTAGCACTAGTTACAGTCAAAGAAACATCATACAGACCAACATTAGGATAGGTAACTGTAGGTGGAACTTGTCCTACAAATGTTGCATTAGCACCTGCACAACCTACACATGTTACTGTTCCACTTGCTGCAATATCAAAAACCCACGTATAACTTGTAATAATCGCAGACGGAGCTGATAAATCTGTAAACGTAACATTATTAGGTGCAATCCAAGTTGTAGGGCTTCCTACAAAATCAGCAACTGGTGGCTGTGCTCCACAAAGACCACCACCATAAGCAGTCCATTGAGATAAGTAATCATCAACCATACCATGCATTCTGTAGCTTTGCTGTGTAGTAAAAGTTGTAGTACAAAAAGAATACGACATGTGATTATCTACAGGAAAGTTTGCAGGTACTCTTGGGAATGCATCGCATCCTCCAATTGCACCAGGAGGACCTGGACACAAATATGAATCTTGTCCATGGGGATGTGTATCCGAACACCAGTCACCTTCTCTATCACCTTGTCCTGTATATGGCCCCCCTAATGGCGTAGGTAAACCAGTAGCATTACTAGAACCGTTCGCATTTCTAACCTGTTCATAACAATTATTAACACAGATTGGAGTCTTTTCAGATACGCCACTAAACGTATGGAACAATCCAAAAGTGTGTCCCATTTCATGAGCTAGGGTATGGGTTCCAACGCTACAATTTCCTCTATTTAAAACAATACCACCACGTGTACTTGTTCCTCCATTTGGATCATAAGGCATACGAGCATAGCCTCCTGCAGTCATACTCCCTACTATATAAATATTAACAACCTGAGTTGGTGTCACATTATTTGCATCCTTCATCGGAAATTCATCAGTTGTAGAATTATGCGTATACCATGTTGAACTTTCTAAAAAAGTTGCTGGATCAGCACAAAACACCATATTGTAAGCTGCATAATCTGCATTCATTTCAACCATCAATGCATTAATTCTTGTTTGATCTATATTTGTTGATGGACCACCATCTGTAAACACGAGCCATCTTAACTGAAAATATTTTGTTGTCCCTGTGCTTGCAAGGTCTCTATTTGCTGGATTATCTCTAGGAACTATAAATCCACAAGCTGGGTTTTTATTCCCATCAACCATTGTAGGAATTGGAGTGGAACAAATATTTGAATTTTTAGAACTTAGAGGCAAACCAAATTCTACAACATTTCCATCCACTGATAATAACTTACCATTTTTATTAAGTGGTAAATTCCTTCCATCACCTTTAATAATATTATTTAAAGAAACATTAGGCCCTGGAGTGTTTGTAACAATAACAGTATTATTTGATGCACTATTATTTGATGAGTTTGTTGGTGCTAATTGCTGTTGTTGAAATGGGAACCCTAAATTCAGTAGTGAGTTATTCCCATTTTTACTTGATGGAATTGGGGTAATTCCATTTGGTTGAGTTGGAACTGAAGGATTATAAGCACCTGTTTTAAGAACGATAGGCGAATATTCTCCTTTTAAAGTGCTTAATTGAGTTTCTTGGGTTAAATTAGACTTTGCTGCATTTTTGTTAGTAGAACGTTGACCAAAAGACGTTACAGCTATCAGTAAAGATAATGATAAGGGTAGTAAAGATTTCATAGATAATTTAGTTTTATGCAATAAACAGTTTACCAAATTAATATATCCAACAATCTAATCCAAGTTTTTAGAGGCTTTAAAATGAGTTATTAAGAGTTAATTGTTAATAGAGGTGGTGCGAAAACAGTCGTTTATTTAGGTTTCTAAATAGACATAAAAAAACGAACTACTTATTGACTTTCCATTGGTGTGTTTCATCTTCAAAAACCTCTTTACCAAACACTGGTGCCTTAGCTTTTATTTCTTCTGTAATAAATCTTGTTGCATCAAATGCCATTGCTCTATGTTTTGACGAAGTAAATACGAACAAGCACAACTCTCCTGTTTTCACAACACCAACACTATGGTAAATATGAGCACATGTTAAATCGAACTTATCAAAAGCAGCTTCTCGTATTTCATCAAAGACTTTATTAGCCATTTCTTCATAAGCCGAATAATCAATTGCAGCTACATTTTTTCCATCAATTTCATCTGCTCTTACTTGACCTAAAAATATATCGTGAGCTCCGATGTTAGTTTTAACCTGATGGTGTGCTATTGAATTGGCTATTTTCTCAGGTGTTATTGGTCCTTCTACTAATGAATTTTTAATTTTCTTTTCGCTCATAATTACCAGTTTACTATTCCTCCTTGAAGGTTGATTAAATTATCAAAATTATATTCTTTTTTTAGGTATCTAATTGCAGCAATGCTTCTTATTCCGTGTTGACAAATAACTACTACTTTTTTATCTTTTGAGATTTTACCTACAAACTCCTCTAATTCATCTAAAGGAGCTATTATTACATTCTCTTTATCTACTCTTGGCTGCTCCCATTCTTCTCGCACATCTACTATTTGAAAATCTTCTGAAGCAGTAAAAAACCCTTTTAATTCCTCTATAGAAATTTCATTCAAATTACTCTCAGAAGTGATTCCACAAAAGAAATCATAATCCATATTTTCAAAATTATCTTTTTCTTCTAAAACCTTTTGAATTTGCTCTTCAGAACGATTTACATTCAATGTGAAAGATGAATTATCAAGTGAATTATAAGTCAACAATTTTCCAGATAAAGGTTCTCCTATTTCTAAAATAAGCTTAATCACTTCGTTAGCTTGTTGTGTACCTATCAAACCAGGCAAAACACCTATCACTCCTACTTCTGAGCAATTAGGAACGCTTCCTGATTTTGGCGGTTCTGGAAACAAACAACGATAAGACGGTCCTCCATTGAAATTAAAAACAGCTACCTGCCCTTCAAATTTATAGATTGCACCATAAACCAACGGTTTTTCTGTTATCACACAAGCATCATTTACCAAATAACGTGTAGAAAAATTATCGGTTCCGTCTACAATTATATCGTATTCAGAAAATAAATTTAGCGCATTTTTAGTGGTTAATCTCTCTGGGTAAATATTAAACCTAACGTAAGGATTTAATTGCCTCAATCTGTTCTCAGCTGCTTCAGCTTTATTTACCCCAACATCATTTACTGTAAACAATATCTGACGTTGCAAATTAGTTTCATCTACAATATCAAAATCAATTATACCAATAGTACCAACTCCAGCTGCCGTTAAATACTGTAAAACAGGGCATCCCAAACCTCCTGCACCAATCACCAACACCTTTGCTCCCTTTAGTTTTTCTTGACCTTCCAACCCTATCTTATCCAATAAGATATGGCGACTGTAACGATTCTTTTCTATGTCGGTTAATGCTTCTTTCACTTTTAAGGTAATAAATGTACTTCTACTATTTCAGCTTCGTTAATTAAAGTTGCTTTCGCT
>JAESUI010000321.1 GCA_016763135.1 Flavobacteriales bacterium | reverse complement strand
TTCCTACACCCATTAAATATCTAGGTTTGTCTTCAGGAAGAATAGCAGTAACAATTTCACACATTTCGTACATTTCATCATCTGGTTCACCAACAGATAGTCCGCCAATGGCATTACCCTCCCGTTCAAATGAAGCAATTTTTTCTGCAGATTGTTTCCTTAAATCTTTATAAGTACTTCCTTGAATAATAGGGAATAGTGTTTGCGAATATCCATATTTATCCTCGGTTGAATCAAATCGATCACAACAACGTTTTAGCCAACGATGGGTCATGTGCATTGAGTTTTTAGCATACTTATAGTCGCAAGGATATGGAGTACATTCATCAAAAGCCATTATGATATCTGCGCCAATAGTTCGTTGGATATCCATCACATTTTCTGGTGTAAACAAATGTTTAGAACCATCAATGTGGGAGGAAAATGTTGCTCCTTCTTCTTTGATTTTTCTTCTTTCAGAAAGAGAGTAAACTTGGTACCCTCCACTATCAGTAAGTAAGGGCATGTCCCAATTCATAAACTTATGCAAACCTCCAGCTTGTTCTATAATATCAGCACCTGGTCTTAAATATAAGTGGTAGGTGTTGCCTAATATTATTTGAGCTTTGGTGTCTTCTTTTAACTCTATTTGGTGAACTCCTTTTACTGTTGAAGCAGTTCCAACAGGCATAAAAATGGGGGTTTTTATTTCTCCGTGATCTGTTTTAATTACCCCTGCTCTCGCCTTTGATTCACTATCTGTTTTTTCTAATTTAAAATCCATTAATGATATTAACTATTTGTGTTTAAAAACTTGGTCAAAGATAGTTATTTAGCCCAAAGTATCGGATTACATTTGAGAAATGGATGCTACAGAATTAATAAAGTTTATTGAATTTAACAGTTGGTTAGATTACCTGATTGTTGTTTATCTGGGAAGCTTTATTATCCAATTATTTTTTTATCTCTTTATATTTATTAGGTTAGCTTTTCATAAAGCTCTCCAATTTAATGGGAGGTATAGCCCCGTTTCTGTAATTATTTGTGCAAAAAATGAAAGAGATAATTTATTGGAGTTTTTACCATTATACCTCAATCAAGAATACGCTCAGTTTGAGGTAATTGTAGTGAATGATAGTTCAGTTGATGATACTGAAGATGTATTGAAAGCGTTTGCTTTACAGTTTAAGCATTTGAAAATTGTAAATGTACCTGATACGGACCGTTTTTATGGGAGCAAGAAATTCGCTCTAACTTTAGGAATAAAAGCAGCACAATATGATAATGTTTTATTGACAGATGCTGACTGTAAACCAGCATCAAAACATTGGATAAAATACATGAGCCAATATCAAAAAGATAAAAAAATTGTTTTGGGGTTTGGGGCTTATGAGCGTAAAAAGGGCTTATTAAATAAACTAATTCGTTTCGAGACTTTTTATACAGCATTACAATATTTATCTTTTGCAAAAGCAAAACTTCCGTATATGGGGGTTGGAAGAAATCTAGCTTACACATCGGAAATTTTCTTTAAGAACAAAGGGTTTGCAACCCACCATCATATTTTATCTGGAGATGATGATTTATTTATTAATGAAGTTGCTAATAAAATAAATACAGAGATCGTAATACATCAAGATGCACAAACGGTATCAAATGCAAAAACAAGTTATAACGATTGGTTTAGGCAAAAACAACGTCACTTTTTAACAGGCTCACACTACAAATTCAAGCATAAATTAATGTTGGGATTGTTGCAATTTTCTCAAATACTATTCATAGGGCTATTTATAGCTTTAGTCATAATGGTTAGACCGGTTTATCTAATAGTTGGTGTGTTTGTGCTAAGATATATAATTCAAATGCCTATTTTTAAGCTATCAGCAAATAAAATAGGAGGAAAAGATTTAATTATTCTTTCTCCTTTGTTTGAAATATTTTTTATGGTTTTTAATCCAATAATGGTGATTTTAAACTTAATTGTAAAAAAGACTAAATGGAGTTGAACCCAAATTTATCACCAAAGGCAAAAATTGATTTTGTTTTAGTTTGTAGAGCTAGAGAGGAAAAGGATGAGAAAGCCTATGCTGAGCTGATGGGAAAATATAGAGATTCCATTTATTTTATGATGCTAAAGATGGTAAAGAATGGAGATGATGCGGATGATTTAACCATTGAAGCATTTGGAAAAGCATTTAATCGATTGCATCAATATACCCCCAATTATGCATTTAGTACTTGGTTGTTTAGGATAGCAACTAACAATTGCATTGATTTTATCCGAAAGAAAAAAATGGTAACACTTTCTATAGATAGAACTATTGAAGATGGAGAAGGGGGGGAGATGAGTATTGAGATTAAATCACCTAATCTTGATCCAGAAGAGCGTTTTATGAGGAAACAAAAGATTAGAATAATGCGAGAAATCGTGGATCAATTAAAACCTCGTTATAGAGAGTTGGTGGTGTTACGATATTTTAGAGAATTCTCTTACGATGAAATAGCAAAAGAAACTGAATTGCCTTTAGGGACAGTAAAAGCACAATTATTTAGAGCAAGAGAGCAGCTTTATAAGTTGATGCAAGGTAAAAAAGGGAAGATATAATAGTACACCAATATTTAATGAATTTATCAATCGATACGATTACCAACTATTTTCCAGAACTATCTGAAAAACAACTAGAGCAATTTACAATGCTGGCTCCTTTGTATAGGGATTGGAACTCTCAGATTAATGTAATTTCTAGAAAGGATATTGATGAACTTTATGTAAAACATGTTTTACATTCATTAGGAATAGCAAAAGTTATTCAGTTTAAAGATAAGACAAAAGTGTTAGATGTGGGTACCGGAGGTGGTTTTCCAGGGATACCATTGGCAATATTATTCCCTAATGTTCAGTTTGTGTTGGTTGATTCTATTGGTAAGAAAATTAAAGTGGTAAAAGAGGTTGTAGATAGATTGGGTTTGGAAAATGTAAAAGCTTACCATAAAAGAGCAGAAGAATTAGACGATCATTTTGATTTTGTGGTAACACGAGCCGTAACCAGTATTAAGAAATTTATACCTTGGGTAAAAGGAAAATTACATCCAGAAAGTTTTAATGATTTAAAAAATGGCGTACTCTTTTTAAAAGGAGGAGACTTAACTGAAGAGATTATCGAAAGCAACAAAAAAGTAGAGACATACCCTTTGTCAGATTTCTTTAAAGAAGAATTTTTTGAAACGAAAGTGGTATTGTATCTCAGGGTTAAGAAGTAGGTGACGCTTATTTGTTGCTATGATTATTTGTCTAGAAAATTTATTTAAGTTTTTTAATTATGGGTATGTTCGCTGAAAAACTTTGTAATACCATCCGTCAATTTTTTTATTAGCAATTAAT
>JAESUI010000320.1 GCA_016763135.1 Flavobacteriales bacterium | reverse complement strand
GCTCTATTTAGAATCAATCTAAATAAAATGATAGATATATTAATAGCACATAACAATCAGATAGCGGGGGAGGGCCTAAGAACCATTATACAATCTAAAATGGGGAATAGAGTATTGGGGATTGCTAACTCTATTGAACACCTTACCACTCAATCGTCTAAATATTTTCCAGATGTAGTTGTTATTGATTATTATTCTGAAGCTTTTGGACTTAACTCTATCAAAGAGATTAAAAAGATTTATAAAGATTGTAAGATTCTTGCAGTTACAGATCCTTTACCTAGAGCAACAGTTTATAATGCATTAAAAAATGGTGTTGATAGTTATTTGCTTTCTGATTGTGACAGACCAGAAATAATGGAAGCGATAGCTGATACTCATAATGGTAAACAATTTTATTGTGGGATGGTCATTGATATTTTGGCAGAAAGTAATGATCCTGAATCAAATTGTGCTGGAATATCATTATCTGAAAGAGAAATTGAAATTATTAGGCTTATTTCTGATGAGAAAACCAACAAAGAAATTGCTGAGCAATTATTTTTAAGCCCACATACTGTAAATACCCACCGTAAAAACATCATGCATAAACTCGGTATAAAAAACACCGCAGGTATTGTTATATATGCATTTCGAGAGAATATCATTAGAGCTTAATTTCCTTTATTATTTTATAAAATACCACTTTTGTGGTATTGCCTAGACTAAATTCCGCACCTACATTTGTATCGTTATTTATAATCAGTCTAAATAAAAATAAGAAGTAAAATGAAATTATTAAACGCAGGAATAGGAGTGATGATGGCATGTTCTTTATCAGCTCAAGTAGTAGGAACGGATACAACGACAAATGCACCGTTAAATTCAGCTCAAAACTTATTAAATAGTAATAAGAAAATAACTATTGGTGGTTATGGGCAAGTAGATTACAATCAAGGATTTAATGACACAGCTCGTACTAATGGAAAGTTAGATGTACATAGAATGGTGTTGTTTTTTGGATATAAGTTTAATGACCGGGTAAATTTTGTTACAGAAGTTGAATTCGAACATGTGAACGAAGTATATGTAGAGCAAGCTTTTGTTAATTACAAAATTGCAGAACCATTTCATTTTAGAGCAGGATTAATGTTAATTCCTATGGGAATTCAAAATGAGTACCATGAACCAACTACTTTTAATGGAGTTGAACGAACTAATATTGATAGTGATATTGTTCCGAGTACTTGGAGAGAGTTAGGGTTGGGTTTTACAGGAAACATAGATGGTTTATCATTAAAGTATCAAGTGTATGCCGTAAATGGATTTTTAGGCTATGATGGTGGCGGAAAATTAAGAGGTAAAGATAGTTTTAGAAAAGGAAGACAAAAAGGAGCAAAATCGACAATGAGTTCTCCTAATCTTTCTGCAAAAGTAGATTTTTACGGAATTAGAGGGCTGAAGATTGGTTTAGCTGGTTATTTTGGAAATACGCAATCTACCTTATATGATGGGTTAATGAATAATGACACCACTAATTTAACAGCTCAGGCAGATTCTTCTGTTGTAGGAATGGCAATGGTTGGTTTTGATTTTAGATATACGTTTAAAGCCTTTCAGGCAAGAGGTCAAGTAATTTATACTTCGGTTTCTAATACTGAGCAATACAACAAATTTACGGGTAAAGATGTAGGCTCTGCAATGATGGGTTATTATGGAGAGCTTGGTTATGATGTGTTAAGTATCTTTAAGAAAGAAGCAAAAGAGAGGATTGTTTTATTTGGAAGGTATGAGTTTTGGGATACTCACGCAGATGTAACACAAGAATTGATAAAGAACGATAGTTATGCAAGGTCTGCAATTACAATGGGAGTAACCTATCATATTGCAAAAGGAGCTGCCTTTAAAGCAGATTATCAAATAATGGATAATGAAATGGAAGATAATGAACCATCTAATCAATTTAATTTAGGTGTTGCGGTTTGGTTTTAGTTAAATTAACAGTAGTTAATTATTATTTTTATGGTCTGCTAAGAAATTAGCAGACCCTTTTAAGTTTATTATAATGAAGAGTTTTTGGTTAATAATTGTTTTAAGTGTCGTTTTCTTTTCTTTTGATTTACCCAAGTCAGCGATTAAGAAAATGGACAAAACTCTGGCTAAATTATGGCCAGAACAAGTCATTACTAAAAAGCCAATAAATTTAGATTCAGAAACGCAAAAAAAGCTCTCTTTTACATTAGAAAAAAATAGTTTTTATTCAGTTTTAAAAAATGCGAAACCAGAAGCCTATATGATATTATCAAAGGGAACAGGTAAGATGAATTTTTTTGATTATATGATAGTGTTTAAAAAGGATTTATCTATACTAAAAATTAGGGTTTTAGTGTACAGAGAAGAGTATGGTGGAGAGATCGGGAGTGGTAGGTGGTTGAAACAATTTATTGGAAAATCTGATCCAAATAAAATAAAATTCGGGGATGATATACAGAACATTTCTGGAGCTACAATTTCGGCTCGTTCATTAACCGAAGACGTTAAAAAAGTAATGCGACAAATAATTGAATTAAAAAAGAAGGGAGTTATATAATTTGGAACTACACGGAAAAATACACGAATTACCAAAGCAAGCCAAATTGCTAATAGGGGCTTTTATACTAACTCTTAGCTTTGGTTATTATACTGGATTACGTTTTGTTGGTGAGAATACAGGAAATACAACTAACGGAATAGAGGAGCACTACTTAGGTAATGAAGCTGATGAAGACGCTGAGGTTATGAAGTTTAAAAAATCCGAAAAAGAGATTATTAGTATCGTGCATACTCATGTTATTAGTATGTCTGTAATCTTTTTGATGCTCGGAGCTATTCTGTTAATGACTTCTTTACCAGTGAAATTGAAAAAACTCTTAATTGTAGAGCCATTTATCTCAATTATATTAACGTTTGGAGGGATTTGGCTAATGTGGTCTGGGGTACTGTGGTTTAAGTACGTTATTATATTTTCAGGAATATTATTAACGTTAACTTATACTGTTTCAGTTGTACTTATCATTCAACAACTATTTAGGAAGGTTTAAGTCTGTTTTGTTTTTTAAATTTTCTTATAAACCGCTTCTTTTTTAAATCTTTTTCAACCCAAATAATGTGTTTTCCAAAAGTGCCAGACAATCGTTTTGTTAGGCTTTCACGTTTTGTAATTGAAACAAAATTATCAATCTTAGCAATGCTTGCATCAATTTTGGGTTCGCTTCTTTCTAATTGAACCATGGTGTCAATAATTACAGGTAGAAGTTGAATGTCTAAATCATACTTCTTAATAAACCTTCTGGTATTATTTGTTTGAAAAGCATCTGTAGCCAATGCTATTTTTTTAAACCCCATTTCCTTAGCCATTCGGTAAGAATAATAGATGTTTTCTACGCTATGTTCTGCTGTTTCTTCTGTGAAAATATGTTCGCTCGGAACACCTTTGGCAATAGCATAAGCTTTAAATATTCTACTTTCTATATATGGTGTATATACAGCTCCTCCCGAAAATATAATGTTTTTAGTATATCCTTTATCAAATAGATACTTAGCCCATGTAACCCTCATTTTAATCACGGTATTCCATTGTTCTCCATCGTAAGGAAATCCAGGGACTATAATAACATCATAAGGCTGTCCTTTTAGTCCTTTTGCAAAAGTTCCTTTGGTTGAGTGGAACAATGATGTGCAACTAGTCAGTAGTAAAATTACTATTGGAATAATATATTTGATTGAGTTTTTTTGCATTTATACCTTAAACAATAGATAACGAAATTAGTCTATTTAAGATTCTTATAATGCAGTAGCATGTACATAACAAAAAAATCCCCGCAAGTCTTGCGAGGATTTAATCTTAAAGTTAATTATTTCTAATGCTCGTGTCCACCTGGCCCATGAACGTGACCATGTTCTAATTCTTCTTTAGTAGCTTCTCTTATTTCTACAACATTACCTGTAAAATGTAAATCTTGGTCAGCTAATGGATGGTTTACATCTGCAGTAATTGTGTCCTTGTTTACTGAAACTATTTTTGCAGGATGAACTTGCCCATTTTGATCTTGTAAAGGCAATGTGTTGCCAACAACAACTTCTTCAACTAACTTACCTTCTTTCATAAACATATCTTGAGGCAATTCAATAATAGCTTCTTCTGTTCTTTTTCCGTAAGCCAATTCAGATTTAATTCCAAACGAAAAAGTATCACCTGTATTAAGATCTACTACATTTTTTTCAAAATCAGGAATCATTTGTCCCATTCCAGATAAAAACACTAAAGGCTCTTTCCCTTCAGTAGATTCAATCATTTCTCCTTCAGCAGTATCCTTATGTAGGTTGTAACTTACTGATATCACTTTGTTTTTCACTTCACTCATTTTTTAAAATTTTTTACAAACTTAGGATTTATATGAGGGATGGCAAAATAGATTTATTTACATTTGCCCCATGATTCTAGTAGCAGATAGCGGTTCAACAAAAACAGATTGGCGATTAATAAATAAAGGAGAAACAACTTCATTTGAAACAATTGGGTTTAACCCATATTTTGTTACTTCAGCAGGTGTTTTAACAGAGTTGGTTAATTCAGATTTAGTATCAATTAAAGATGATGTTACTCAAGTATACTTTTATGCTGCAGGTTGTGCTACTCAAGAAAAAAGGAATGTTTTGCAAAGCCCATTAAGCACTTTTTTTAGTAATGCAAAGGTAGAAGTTGAGCATGATATGTTGGCTGCAGCAAGAGCCACTACTGGTAAAAGTAAAGGGTTGGTAGCTATATTAGGTACGGGTTCAAATTCTTGTTTGTATGACGGAACTGAAATTGTTGAAAATGTTGCGGCATTAGGGTTTATACTTGGAGATTATGGAGGTGGCGCTGATATCGGAAAAACGTTTATTAAATCATTAATAGGTAGGGAATTGCCTGTGGAGGTTGAGGTAGATTTTAATGAAGAATATAAATTAAGTACTCCAGATGTTTTAGATGCAGTGTATAAACAAGCGCTTCCAAATCGCTTTTTAGCAGGGTTTAGTAAGTTCGTTTTTCAACACATTAATAACCCTGTTATTTTAAAAATGGTAGAACATCGGTTTGAGTTGTTCTTTGAAAAGAATATTTGTAAGTATTCTGACTATCAAAATAATACATTACATATGGTGGGGTCAATTGCTTATATCTATCAAGATATATTCAAGAAAACTGCAGAAAAACATAACGTTAAAATAGGTAAGGTTATTAAGCAACCTATTGAGGAACTAGTAAAATACCACGTTTAATCTTTTGGGATAAACCAATCGCCATTACAACGCATTACTTGTTCTATAATATCTCTTACACATCCATCGCCACCATCTTTATCAGAAATGTAATCAGCAATTTCTTTAATTTCTATGGCAGCATTTTTAGGGCAAGTAGCAACACCACACTCTTTCATAGGGTAGTAATCAGGAATGTCATCTCCCATGTAAAGTACATTCTCTGAAGTAATTTTTTTATCTTTAAAATAATTATGAAGCACTTCAATTTTATCTTGAACTCCTAAAAACACATCGGTAATTCCTAAGTATTTAAAACGATGCATGACCGATTGAGAGTTTCCTCCAGAAATAATAGCAATGTTATAACCCTTTTTAAGAGCCATAGTAATGGCAATTCCATCCCTTGTACTCATTGTTCTAAGCTGGTCTCCATTCTCTGTAATTTGGATGCTTCCATCAGAAAGCACGCCATCTATATCAAATACAAAAGAGTTTATTT
Organism: Flavobacteriales bacterium; assembly: GCA_016763135.1. Classification (GTDB taxonomy): domain Bacteria; phylum Bacteroidota; class Bacteroidia; order Flavobacteriales_E; family Vicingaceae. The sequence goes on along the minus strand of JAESUI010000320.1, from coordinate 460 downwards.
TTGGTAAGAGTTCTTTAAAATTTGCCATTAGTTATTTTTAATAATGTTCTTGGTTATTAACCGATAAATATCTTGATAATCCTTAGAATCTGCTAACATTTCAAGGTGATTTTTTATCACAGCTTCATCATTTCTTTTTGCTGGACCAGTTTGCACTGAGCTAGCAGGTTTTTTTTGTATTTTTTTTGCTGTCTCTAATATGAGTGGTTTAAGTATTTCGAAATCAATATCGTTTCCACTTAGGATATCTTCAGATATAGTGTACATGTAATTACTAAAGTTACAAGCAAAAACAGCTGCTAAATGAATCTTTTTACGTTGTTCTGAATTGATTTGATAAACATCACTGGATAGTGATTTCCCCAACGATAATAAGGTTTCTTCAGTTTTATTATTGTTAGCTTCAATACAGAAAGGTACTTTTTTTATGTCTACTTCAACCTCTTTAGAAAACGTTTGT
>JAESUI010000319.1 GCA_016763135.1 Flavobacteriales bacterium | reverse complement strand
TTGTAATGTGTAAATAATCTGCATGGCTTGGAACAGTAAAACCTTTTGGAATGTAGTTGAAGTTCTTATCTTCTGAAGAAGCAACAAGAGTCATATTTCCTAATTTCTCTGCTTCTTTGAGTGCTTTTTTACTCCAAGCACCAGTATTTAAATAGGCACCATTACCATCTTCTTTCATAAAGTTTAATACGGTTTTTAAAAAACCTGTACTTGCTCCACCTTGTAAAAACAAAACAGAATAACCTTCAGGTACTTCTAATAACTCTTTTACTAAAGCAACAGCATTATCCATTACAGCAACAAAATCTTTACTTCTATGCGATATTTCTAAGATAGAAAGATTAAGATTGTTGAAGTTTGAAACAGCTTCTGAAGCTTTTTTTAGGACATCTTGATTTAAGATACTTGGTCCTGCACTAAAATTGTGAATTTTTGACATTTATGTGTTTTTAAGTGTTTAAAATGTAGTACAAATTTAACACTTAAATTAAGTCGATAAGAAAGATTTAAGATTTTATTTTTAAACTTTATTTTAGTTAAATCTAGCGCTACTTTCCTTGTCTTTTTTAGTTAAATCAAAAAGGTAAGCAATTGAAACACGAAATAGTTTTAAGGTCTCTTTGTCCTCGCCCTCATTGTCGTCTCGGTAATCTAATAAGCCATAAGAGTACATGAAATTAAAATGTAAATCATTCATTTCGTAACCGATTCCAGCATTAACCCCAAAGTCTAAAGATCTAAGACCATCTGTACCCGAAATTGAAGTGGTTTCTGTTCCTGATTCAGGTAATAAAAAACTTGCAAATCCTCCAAATCCTAAAGCATCAAGATCAAGAACGTCTAATGCAGGGATTTCTGTGGTTACCTCTTCATTCTTTGTAGCAGAGAGTAATATGCCAATATATGGGCCTAAATAAAAGTTAACATTTTTTAATTTATAGTTTGCAAGAATGGGAATTTCAATAAAAATTTCAGAGGTAATTCCTTTAGTAGTTTCAGTTATATCAGTGTTCAGTCCTGGTATATTCAATAGTGAATCTAATCCAGAAGTGTCAGGTCCTACAAAACCGCCAAATCCACCCAATAAATCATCAACTAAAGGGCTTGTATATGAAGATGAATAACCTTTCTTCTTTTGACTAATAAAAACACCAGTGCTTAGTTTAAATTTTTCAGAAAAATGAAATTTAAGATGTCCGCCAAAATGGTGGCCTAATTGATAGTTTTGGCCAATTTCTGTATTTTCAACTGGAATTGTATTCATGCCAATTTCTGGCCCCATACTAACTTTTTGGCCATAATAGCTGTGGGTAAAAGAAAATAGAGTAACGAATGTTAGAATTAATTTTTTCATGTTAGTTGTATTTTTCTATGGTTTGGCTTCCAATAATTAAATCTGAATTTAAAGATATTTTATAGTCTACATATCTGTTTTTACTTAAATTCATCTCGGTAATCATGTCTTTGTAATTGATGTCTTTTGATGAAAAAATAACTTCATTTATGTTGTAAATAGAAATTAAATCTGGTAATTGATAAAACTTTCCGATGTATTTTTTTGAGTCAAGTTCTTCAATAATATTGTTTTCTTTTAGAGCTAATATTTTTACCGCAGGTTGCCTTTTTTGAATGATCTCTTTCATTTTTTTAATAAAATCAGGGTTTCCAGCAATGATAGTGGTTTTAATTTTTTCTCTACGAAGTTTAATGTGGTCAAAATAATCGAGTAGTAACCTGCTAATTGGGATGATTAGAAGAATTAGACCTATTATACTTATTAAGTATTTATTTGAAAATGAATTTTCTTCAGGAAAAGCAAAATTGAAAGAGATTAAAATGATTGCTCCAAGTATTACCCCAAATAACGTTTTTTTTAAGCTTAGGTTTTTTGAATAACCACCACTTATTGCTATTCCAACTGTAAAAGCAATAAATACAGATAGAATATTTAATGCCTCATAATTATTAGAAAATGCTATTTGGTTAGGGAAGCCAAAGTAGGGTTTGGTATAATTTAAAGATCCTAAGGCAATGGTAATTAGAGCAATATCAGCAAATAATAAGCTTATTTTAGATGTGAATCGAAATAATATTGCTAAAAATGCTCTAATGTAAATAGCTATGTTAATGAAGAAAGAAAATGTTTTCGCTTTTTTTGCAAAGTGCTTTTTTGAAAAGATAATCATAGCATTGTAAAAAACATAAACATAATTTATGTTACCTTTCTTAGTACTCTCACCCTTATAATGGATTATTTTAACTTCTGGCAGGTAATAGTTTTTATGCCCTGCTTGAGTTATTCGATATGATAAATCAATATCTTCTCCGTACATAAAAAAGGCTTCATCTAAGTATCCAACTTCATCTAAAACAGATTTTCTCATCCACATAAAAGCACCAGAAAGCACTTCTATCTCATTGGTTTCATCTTCCTTTAAATAACCTAAATGGTATTTTGCGAATATTTTTGATTTAGGGAATATTTTAGATAAACCAAATATTTTATAGAATGATACAGAAGGTGTAGGTAAACCCCTTTTAGATTCAGGTAAAAACTTGCCATTCCCATCAATCATTTTAACTCCTAATCCTCCGCCATTAGGATGGTTATCCATAAACTTAATACAGTTTTCAAATGTATCTTCTTCAACAACAGTGTCTGGGTTTAATAATAAAACATATTCTCCTTTTGATATTTCAATAGCTTGGTTGTTAGCTTTTGAGAATCCAACATTTTCTGTATTATGGATTAATTTAATTTCTGGAAATTTTTCTCTGACCATTTTTACAGAATCATCAGGAGAATTATTGTCCACTACAAAAACTTCAGCGCTTATATTTTTGGTTGCTTTATTTACAGACGTAATGCATTGCTCTAAAAAATGCATCACATTATAATTAACTATGATAATGGATAATTTCATTATTTAAGAGCAAGCGTATTTTTAAAAGGGATTCTATTAAGTAATGATCTCCCAAGAGTTAACTCATCAGTATATTCTATTTCATCTCCAATACCAACGCCTCTGGCAATAGTGGTTAATTCAATGTCTAAATGAACTATCTTTTTATAGATGTAGAAATTAGTAGCATCGCCTTCCATAGTAGTGCTGAGGGCCATGATAATTTCTTTTGGTTTATTTATGTTTATTCTATCAATGAGTTCAGGAATTTTTATATCACTTGGTCCGATTCCTTCCATAGGAGAAATTATACCGCCAAGCACATGAAATTTACCCTGAAATTGGTTTGTTCGTTCTATAGCGATAACGTCTAAAATGTTTTCTACTACGCAAATTATATCATTACTTCTTGATGGGTTAGCGCATAAAGAACAAATTGTTGTATCTGAAATATTATGACATGAATTACAATATTGAATTTCTTCACTTAAAGTAATAAAAGCTTTTCCAAATTCTTCAATTTCTTGTGGATCTCTATTTAAGAGTTGGAGTACCAATCGGAGAGCTGTTTTGTTGCCTATACCTGGTAAAGAAGCAAGTTTCTCAACTGCATTATTAAAAGGTGAAGATGAAATTTGATGCATCATTGTATTCTGTCAACAATTTACTGTGAATCAAAATTAATATGTTTAACGTTAAGAAGTAGAATTTTATTCATTTTTGTTTTTAAGATATTCAAACCGAGTAGGTTTTCGGAGTTTGGGTAGAATTATTTTTTCTTTTAACAAGGCAGAAATTATAAACATAACACTGTTACGTTTATAATTTCTAACGAAATTAAAAGGATTTGAGATTAAGAGGAGAAAACATCGTTTTCGGGTATTAACGCAATTAAAGTTTGGAAACCTATTTGATTTGAGTATAAAATGAATCCACTAACTGTCATATTATTTATTGTAGGGTATTTTGCATTGCTAATGTTAATTGCTCATTTCACATCAAAAGGGGCAACTAATGATGCTTTTTTTATAGGAGGACATAAATCGCATTGGTACTTGGTTGCTTTCGGAATGATTGGAGCATCGCTTTCTGGAGTAACATTTATTTCTGTTCCAGGTTGGGTAGGTAGTAGTCAGTTTTCCTATATGCAAATGGTAATGGGCTATTTTGTAGGGTATACCATTATTGCGTTGGTGTTGATGCCACTTTATTATCGATTAAATCTCACATCAATTTATACCTATTTAGAAGAAAGGTTTGGTTATTATTCCTATAAAACTGGTGCAGGATTTTTCTTGTTATCAAGAACTATAGGAGCAGCGTTTAGGTTGTTTTTAGTGGCTCAAGTGTTACAGTATCTGGTGTTTAGTCAATGGGAGGTGCCTTTCTTTATAACTGTAGCAATAACAATTCTATTAATATGGTTATATACATTTAAAGGAGGAATTAAAACTATTGTTTGGACAGATTCTCTGCAAACCTTATTTATGCTAATAGCAGTTGGAGTTTCAATTTATTTTATCAGCTCAGAGCTAGGCTTAGGTTTTTCTGAATTGGTAAGTGAAGTAAAAGATTCGGATTACTCACAAATTTTCTTCTTTGATGATTGGAACGATAGAAAACACTTTATAAAACAATTTTTTAGCGGAATGTTCTTAGCTATTGTTATGACTGGATTAGATCAGGATATGATGCAGAAAAATTTAAGTTGTGCGAACATTAAAGATGGACAAAAAAATATGTTTTCCTTTAGTTTGGTGTTAATAGTTGTCAATTTTGTTTTTCTTGTACTTGGAGCATTATTATTTATTTATGCCAATAAAAATGGAATAGCAATTCCAGAAAAAACAGATAATTTGTTTCCAGAAATAGCAACTCATTTGAATACTGCAGCTGGAATATTTTTTATTTTAGGATTAGTTGCTGCAGCTTACTCAAGTGCAGATTCAGCTTTAACTGCACTTACAACATCTGTTTGTATTGATTTTTTAGACATTAAGAAAAAAGAAGAATCACTAAAAATAAAATTGAGAAAAAGAGTACATATTATTGTATCTTTTGTATTGTTTGTAGTCATTTTAATATTTGATGTTATTAATGATGAGAGTGTAATTAGTTCATTATTTAAAGCAGCTGGTTATACTTATGGACCATTACTTGGGTTATATGCTTTCGGTTTAATACTTAAAAGAAAAGTACACGATAAACTGGTGCCAATAGTATGTTTAATATCTCCTATTATATGCTATGTATTGAATATATTTTCTAAAGAGTTGTTTAATGATTATCAGTTTGGATTTGAGATATTAATACTAAATGGAGGGCTTACATTTTTAGGGCTGTACCTAATATCACTATCACCCAAGGCTATAAATACTTAATAGCTATATTTTGAATGTCAATTTGTTTTGTTATCTTGCTGTCCTTAATAGAAATTAAATTAAAAATATTTATATTTTTGTCAAAAGCAAATTATTAGGTAGTTATGAAAAGACAAATAAAATTAGTAGCATCGATATTAGTGGCATTGCCATTAGTGTTTTTAACCTCTTGTGGAGGAGATGAGCAAATAGAAGAAGCAATAGAAGATGTAGTTGAGGATGTGGTAGAGGGAAATGAAACTTATTATCAAATTCCATCACCAGATGAAATGTTCGGGTTTATAAAAGAGAGTGGACTGGAATTTAATGGTGAACTATTGAATCCTGTACAAAACGTTGATAATTATACTGACCCTAAAATGCAAGCATTAAATTTTGGAATTTATTCTGCAGATTTAGCTTATACTGCTGCTTTTGAAGAGTTTAATGAAACAACGAAATATTTTGGAACTATTCAGAAATTAGCTGAACCAATTGGTATTAATGGTGCATTTGATAAAGCATTAATAGAAAGAGCTCAAAATAATTTAGGAAATGCAGATTCGTTAGTAGCCATTACTAATACATCTTATTTTGCTGTTGTAGATTATTTAGAACAAAATGAACAAGGTGATAAGCTTGGTATTATTGCTGCGGCTGGTTGGTTAGAAACAATATATGTTGTTGCAAATTCGACTAACTATACTAAAGATAAAGCTGCTGTTGAAAGATTAGCTGATCAAAAATTAACATTAGATAACTTATTAGATTATTTAGATAAGTATAAATCGAATGAGGATGTAAACGAAATTTTAGGATGGTTTACTGAATTAGAAGCAGTTTTTGCTGCTTTACCTGAAGATGAAGGTTCTGGTTCTGGAATTTCTTTTAAGAAAAAAGAAGATGGTAAAATGGTATTAGGAGGAGGTTCTTCAATTACAATTTCTGAAGAACAATTTAATGCCATTAGAGATAAGGTTAATGAAATAAGAAATAATATAGTTAAAACAGAAGCTTAGGCGTTTTAATAAAAAACATGAAGATGAAACAACACATTAATAAAATAGTTCTACTTGCTGCAATCATAATGATTCCTGCAATGTCATTCAGTCAATACTGTAATTACTTCCATACTAAATACTGTATGCCTTCAGAAAATGAACTATTCAAATTAAATGGACAATCAAAAAGTGCATTATTCAGTAAAGGACAAACTTCTGAATTGCAAATAATTGTTTATAAAAAACAAGATTACAGAATTTCACTTTGTATGGATGAAAATTTAGGTTCTCAAATTAAATTTAAAATTTATGAAACTAAAAAGGTTAAAGTTGAAAAAGTAATTGAGACAATATCAATGGAAGATGAAATGGCAACATGTGGAACGTGTAGTGGTACAGGAGAGTCTGATGGAGAAGAATGTTACGATTGTGAAGGTGCTGGAGAAAGAGCTACAGGAAATGAAAAGGAAGTGATTACTAAAGAAACTAAAATTGTAATTGAAAAACAAAAACAATTGTTGTATGATAACAGCGAAGATGGTTTTTCTAATGAAATTGAATTTACTGTAGAAACAACTAGAAGATTAATTTTAGAAATTAGTGTTCCTGGAGGAGGAGGAGGATCTTCAACTAAAGGTAGAAAAGGAAAGTTAATGAAGTCTAGTGATATGGGATGTGTAGGTATTTTAGTAGAACACATGACAACTCCAATATCTGGGTTTTACGGATCAGGATTTTAATAAAGATTACATAGATTTATAACCCTGATGGACCTTCATCAGGGTTTTTTATTTTAAGATGAGAATGGATAAGATAAGAGAGGTTTTAGATGAATCAAAGTATATAGTGATAACAACTCATAAATCCCCTGATGGAGATGCTATAGGTTCATCATTAGCATTGTATCATTTCTTAAAAAAAATGGGTAAGGAAGTAACAGTTATTGTTCCAGATGCTTTTCCGGTTTTTTTAAATTGGATGGAGGATACATCTACTATTATTCAGTACGATACACAAACTAAGCATGCAGAAGAAATAATAGAAAAAGCAGAAATTATATTTTCATTAGACTACAATAGCTTAACAAGAATCTCCGATTTACAAAATCCGCTAGAAAAATCTTCAGCCACTAAAATTGTAATTGATCATCATCAAGATCCTCAAGAATTTGCAGATCATTATTTTGTAGATACTGATTCATGTTCTACGTGTCAGTTAGTTTATGAGTTTATAGAAAGTTTAGGAGAATTAGAAAAATTAGATAAAGCTATTGGAGAATG